>JACDCK010000045.1 GCA_013817595.1 Pyrinomonadaceae bacterium
TTTCCACGTCGGTCGATCTGGTGAAGTTTGGACACGCATCGATGAAAGGCACCCTGGTCAAGCAACGGACTTTGGAACAGATGTGGACACCGCAACAAACGAAGGACGGGAACAAAACAACCTACGGGCTGGGGTGGGGTGTCAGTGAGAGAGCAGGGATGAAGCTCTTCTCTCATTCAGGCGGGCAGGCCGGAACCAGCACTCTGCTCTACGTACTACCGGAGAAGAGCATCGTCATCGCCGCGATGTGCAATTTAGAGGGCGCGTCGCTGGGTAGCATGTTGGATGGAGTTGGAAAATCTCTGGTGATCAATCCTAAGCCATAGTGCTTATCTCATCGTAGCGCCTGATCCAACGATGTGCGATCGTCCAGCAGGATCCAATCAACAATCGAAAGCGGCAGGCTGCCGTTCTTCAGTAGGTCGTCGTGAAATTGACCCAGCCGGAAGTTTGGGCCCTGCTTGTCGCGATACTTGCCCAGCAATCGCATAATCTGCCACTTGCCAACCATGTAGGTGATCTTCTGCGTCGGACTTGCCGCGGCGCCCGCAGCTTCGCCAGTCGCAGCTTCGCGGTCCAGGCCGCCGGCTTCCATGAAATAATGCACTGCCTGATCAAACGTCCACTTTCCGGTATGGAGATTTACATCGACCCCGATTCGTGCGGCGCGGTAACGGGAGAGCCGCAGTATCTGGCCCTGGCCCGGTGAGTTGTTTGGATAGAGACCAGTGTGCATCAACATCTCTTCACCGTAGAGTGCCCAGCCTTCGACGAAGATGCCGTCTCCATGCTGGCGCCGAATCTCATTGGGCACGTGATTCGCGATCGAGAGTTGGAGAAAGTGACCCGGAATTCCTTCATGGCCGAGGATTGGCCGCGGATCTTCGATCGCCGCGCGAATGTAGAAGTTTTTGCTGGCCGGATTGTACGTGGGAATGAAATAGAAACCGCTCGGATCCTTGTCATAGAGGCCCGGAGGATTCATGAACCCGCCCGGACTTGTGGGCTTAAACGCTTCCGGAAGCTGACGAATGTAGAACGGGCCCATGTAGTCAGGAACGGAAACAAGTTTGTTGGTCTTAAGGAAGTTGATCATTTCCTCCTGCCGGCTCTCATATGCTTTCAGAAAAGCCTGCTGGTCAGGAGGAATGTTCTTACTACGCGCGGGATTTGGATCGGCAAGCGAGGGATCCTGCAGCAAGGATTCCAAAGCACGATAGCGCGCCAGCTCCGCCTGGCCCAGCATCTCCAGCTGCGTTGCGTCTAGTGGCAGGAGATAAATGTACTTCAAGATGTAATTGTAGTTTTCTTCACCCATGGGCTTGAACGGGACCATTCCCGGCAAGCGTCTTTCCAGCCAATCGGCAAAGCCATGCAGTGAGGTGAGTGCCGCGTCACGGGACTTCACCAACTCATTTCTCTCAGCGGGCGATAAATCTTTAGCCAAAGTCATCAAGCTGTCGATAAACAGGCTATCAATCGAGCGCGCGGAATCAATGGCCAGTTGCGCGTAGAGGCGGACCGGCCTAATCAGATTCTGTTTGCCCTGCTCGACCAACGCCGGCATCTGTTTTAAGCGTGCTGTGGCGGACAGCGCTCGATTGCGTGGTGTGTCGTATTCTTTTTTGAGTAACGAAAAAATGCCATTGCTGCATTCGTTGACATATAGCTGAGGGTCGCTTTGCTCAAAGTCAATCACGCGATTGAAGAAGACGACGTTTTCAAGCTGGGCGCGGAAGATCAGCCAATCGATGCGATCGTCCTTGCTCCAATCTGCCGTAGGCATCGCCTGCACTTTTGCGAGTAGTTCTTTGGCGTGCAGCCGCCGCGCCAGGACTGCCGATAGCGAATAATCAGTTAGTCGGTCGTCCCAGGTGTGCAGTCCGGCGTCGCTGGAGAAAACAGGAAAGTTCTGGTTGCGCCAGTTGTAATACTCCGCGGCTAACCGGTGCAGATCTCCAGGCGTTTTGGGAGATTGCGCTTGAATTGCGTGGAACGAAACAACCATAAGGACGCAGGAAGCCAGACACAGGATCAGCGGTTTCATTTGTTAGCCTCGATCGAAGTTTGGATTGCAAACGGGAATCAGTTAGAAGGCTCTTTCCCTTCCCAGTGATATGCCCAGTGATATGCCCAGTGATATGCCCAGTGATATCCCCGTTGAGATATTACCAACCAGTCGCGCCGCTGGCGCTCGAGCGGGGGCAAGCCACCCTTCCTGCAAAATTACAGTAGGCACTTTTGGGTTTTCACACAGCCTCTACCGCTCCCGGTTCCGTAATAGCGCCCGAGCATTGCGCTGCAGCCCCGCAAGCTTCGCGCGTTTCATTGCACTCCCGCGAAACCGCTCCGCATAACTTTGAGGAGTTAGCTCAAGTATCTCTGAGAGGTTCGCATTGACGCTTCCCGGCCGCGGGTGGAGGCGATCCTCCGTGGTAAGTGTCTCGAAACGATTCCAGGGACAGACATCCTGGCAGATGTCACAGCCATAAAACCAGCCTTCGAGATTCTCAGTAATCGCCGGCGGCATCTCTGGCGCGCGCAACTCGATAGTTGCATAGGAGATACATTTGTTGGAGTCAACCACGTATGGTTCCCCGATCGCACTGGTCGGGCACGCATCGATACAGAGTGTGCAAGTGCCGCAGTGGTCCTCGACCTGGTCTCGATCGTATTCGAGCTCAATGTTAAGCAACAGCTCGCCGAGGAAGACCCAGGAACCATATTCCTCCGTAATCAGATTCGTGTGTTTGCCGATCCAGCCGAGGCCGGCGCGCACGGCCCAGGCCTTATCCATAATCGGTTGAATGTCCACACAAACTTTACCGGCGGCGTGTGGCACCTGCTCTTCGATCCACGCGAGGAGTGCGTGCAGCTTCGAGCCAACCACTTCGTGATAATCATCGCCCCAGGCATAACGCGAAACTTTTCCAGTCTCTGGATCGCCGGCGTGCTTCTCAGGCGTGTAGTAGTTAAGCGCGACAACAATGACTGAGTGTGCCTGCGGGAAAAGTTTCCGCGGATCGGTACGCTTTTCGGGATTGCGGGCCATCCATTCCATCTCACCCTGATAGCCACGAGCCAGCCATTCCCTTAGCCGCTCGCGCTCACCATCAAGTGCCTCAGCGCGCACGATTCCTATCTTGTCAAAGCCGACTCGGCGCGCCTGCTCTTTAATCGCGCGCGACAGACCTGTTCGATCGGCAGTCGTGATCTGAGATGGTTCCGCAATCTGCATCATTTGAAATGCAGGCATTGTAGCGCATTGCATCCCACGAGTAGGATATCGTCATGAGATTGATTTGAATTGTTAGTCTGGGCGATTCTTGTTTTCGTCGTCAGAGCGGGGACGGGGTCCGCCTTCCAGACCAGCAAGTTTGCAGACCAATATACTTGACGTAGCGAAGGCGAACGCGCCGGATTGGGTACGGCTTCGCCGTGCCACTCGAGGTCTTTCTCGCGGACGATGAAACCCGCATCAGTGCCCGTCCAATCGAAAGGTGAATGTCGCTGCGGCAAGTATATTGTCCCCAAGTTTGCGGGGCTTGAACCGTCCTTTTGGGATTGGGCCTGTGGCTGCGACCGCAGCACTCCGAAAAGTTGAATGCCAGTATCATATCGCTGGTAGCGACGGCTCGCTCCCAAAACACTGATCAGTTGCGTGAGAACACCTGGAGGACCTTTAAAATGAATCAGGGAAGGATCGAACAGAGGCCGCCATGCGACCTCTGTCCTACGGCTTGGCCGAGCTAAAGTTGCTACTCAATCTTCTGTACGGTCACCGTAGTCAGAGGCGCCTCGCCGGCCGTGCGGCTGAACGATACCCAGCAACCAGCCTTCGGATAGCGCACCATCTTATACATCGAGCCGTCGGGTTTGGCCAGGATATCGGATCCGAATACGCCTTTGGCGGTGGGCATGTCGCGCGCGCCGTTCAGGAAATTGACCGAGATAGCAAACACTTTGCGTGATTTGTCATAGAACACCTGAGCTGATTCGTTATCGCTGAATACAAAAAAATCCTGCTCATCACTTTTGTCACTCGGATTGTTCAGTGTCTTACGCACTTCCTCCGTAGTCATACCGATTCGAACGCTGCGGTATTCCTGGAATAACGGAGCATCGTCATGGCCGGAACCCGCCCGGGTTCTCTGGGTTTGAGCAACGCCAAATGGGATGCTGGCCTGAAACAGAAGGGCGGTCAGCAACACCAGAACTGTGGAGGTTGAGATTCTAAAAACGCGAATCATGGGGGTTCTCCTTTTAGACGAAGACTGCGGTCAAGGCCGCACTAGCGGAGGGCGAGTTGAAGGCCAAGGTCACCTGAAGTCTATCAGCTGCTGCCGAATTGACCTCCGACTCGGGTCCGAATTCTCGGACAATAATCCCGAGAGCTTCCCTCTGTCAATGGGAATGGCCAGGATGCCATGTTTGGGTACGGGCTACCCGAATCTTGCCTGATTCAAATCTCGAGAAACAAAGCAATTGCGGATCAATTATTGACTCTCCCGGACGTTTTGGCATGTAGGCAGGGTGCTTAAGAAACCCCGCTTGCGCCCAGGTTCACGGCGGTATGTGAGAGCTCGATTCAACGGTTCCGCAGTCAACCCGTCAGCTCTTGTTTGAGCTGCGAGCAAGCCAACGCTCGAACTCTCCACTTGCGCAATGAAGGAATCCATTGATGAAACGAAATAACCGCTTGACTGCCTCATGCTTTTGGCATAGAAACCATGCGAACGATTTACTAGCCCCTGCCAGGAGTTTGAACCTATGAAGAAGAGTTATGCACTCGTACTGCTGTTGCTGCTTTCCGCGGCCTGCACCGCGCCGCCAACAAATAGAGAGGCCGCACCGACCAATAGCGTCGCCACCGCGACACCGACCTCAATGGCGATCTCTGAAGCTGACGTGATTGCTAAAGAAAAAGCCATCTGGGACGCGATCAAGAACAAGGACTACGAAGCTTTTAGCAACATGCTGGCCGACAATCAGGTTGAGGTCCTTCGGGATGCCGTATATGACAAAGCCGGGACTATCGCTGCCGTCAAGGATTTCGAGCTCACTGAAATTACTCTCGCCGACTGGAAGTTTCTGCCTATCGATAAAGACGCAGTTGTACTGACTTATCGCGTCACCATGAAAGGAAAGTACAAAGGTAAAGAGTTTCCCACCGAGTCTGCGCGAGCAAGTTCGGCGTGGGTCAACCGCAACGGAAAGTGGCTGGCGATTTATCATCAAGAATGCCCTGTGAGCACCACGCCGCCGCCACCATCCGCCGGAAGTTCACCAGCAAAGACAAGGGCCAGTCCGGCTTCAACCCCGACCCCAGCCACGACAGGCGCCGATCCTGTTGCAAGTGAAAAGGCACTTTGGGAGACGCTGAAGAGCAAGAATTACGACGGCTTTGCAGCTTTTCTTGCAGCCGACTCTATAGAAGTAGAACCGAACGGCGTTTTTGACAAAGCCGGCTCAGTCAAAAGAGTCAGCCAGTTTGATTTCTCGAGCGCTCAACTGAGCGAGTTCAAATGGGCGCCTTTTGACAGCGACGTGGCATTATTTAGCTACCTGGTTAAAATACCGGGACCCGAGCCCGCGGAACGTCACTCTACGATCTGGGCCAAGCGTGATGGGAAATGGTTGGCCGTGTTCCATCACGGTACTCCAGTCAGGGCTACAGCTGCGAGTACTCTTTCGCCAAAGACCGCGGCTGCTACTCCTTCGCGCAAGTAGCGATCGAAGAACCACCAAGACACGACGGTCCCTGATCGGATCCCCTGAACCTCAGTGCCTTTGGTGCCTTGGTGGACTTCCAGCCCGGCGGCCCCGCTGGGGATCCCGGTTGATTTACGGCCGGCAGGTTACTTCTGACCTACGACCAAATTCCGGGAATGATCGTGCGGCAGGCGGGGCACTCTCCGGCAGGTGTGACCTTCATTTGTTGAATGAGGTAGCCGTAACGTTCCACAAGCAACTCGTCGCATGAAGGACAATAAGTATTTTCCCAGCGCCCTACGCGGCCGGGGAGGTTTCCGGCGTAGATGTAGCGTAGCCCGGCCTCACGTCCAATCTCGCAGACGCGAATCAGTTGCTCGGCTGTCGTGTTGGCGTTTTCAGTCATTCGGTAATCCTGATGAAATGCCGTGACGTGCCAGGGAATGTCAGGGGAAACTGAGGCGATGAAATCGGCCGCGCGCTTGAGTTCAGCTTCTGAATCATTGAAGCCTGGGATCACCAGCGTCACGATCTCTTCCCAGAACTCACGCTTGTTCACCATCTTCACCGTATCCAGAATGTTATCCACGACCCCACCAAGCTGCCGGTAGTTTTTATCGTTCATGGATTTCAAATCGATCTTGTAGCAGTCGGTCCAGGGACGCAGATAATCCAAAACCTGCGGCGTGGCATTGCCATTCGAGATGAAGGCGGTTCTGAACCCCTCGGGTCTCGCCTTCTTGAACACTTCGACTGCCCACTCGGCTGTTATCAGTGGCTCGTTATAACTGCTGCCAACCATCGCGGCGCCGCAAGCTTTGGCCATCGACACCAATCGGTCACTTGTTACAATTTTGGGCGCTGTTCCCGCGGCATCGTCGCGCAGGGCTTGAGAGGTCAACCAATTCTGGCAATAGCCGCAATGTAGATCACAGCCGAGCATCCCGAAGGTCAAAGTGTCGGAGCCGGGTAACACATGGAAAAAAGGCTTCTTCTCAGTTGGGTCGCAGGCGAGCGCCGCGACATAATTCATCGGCACGCGAAGCTGGCCGCCCTCGTTGAAGCGCACTTTGCAGATGCCGCGCTTCCCCTCTTTGATCAAGCAACGATGCCCACAGGCGTAACACTTTAGCGCATTGCCGGGCAGATGCTCCGTTAATTCAGCCGCGCCTGAGGCCGTCAAGTCATCGAGGACGTCGGCTAAGGGAGATGATGCGTTACTAATCGGCATTGCTAATTCTTAAAACCTTGTAGTGGGCGGTTTCACTTACAGCCTCCCATTCACACCGAAGCTTCAGCTCGGTGCATATCCGAGCTTCAGCTCGGTGCATATCCGACGAATGAAGCTCTCCCAATTTCAAACTGAACCACTACCTAGAACCCGGCTCGGTAGCAGAATCTCGCTTCGGGCAATTATACTGCCTTAAGATGTCCGTCGTCAGTTGTCAGTGGACAGTGGACAGTATTTAGTTGCGTTGTGATCAGGGGAGTTTCATCGACCGACGACCGCCGACCGACTGACAACGGCCACTGTCCACGGACCATCGATTAGTGATGATCATCGAAGAGCTAACAGTCACCGCCTTTCAACAACACACGCGCATAGTCGGTTGTGAGAAAACCAGGCGCGCCATCTGTATTGATCCGGGTGACGATTCCGAAAGCATTGTGCAGGCGATCGACAAGCACGGGTTTGAGTTACAGGCGATTGCGATCACTCACGCTCACATGGATCACGTCGGCGGGGTAGCGGCCTTGAACAAACTAAGACCGGAAGCGAAAATCCTGCTTCACAAGGCAGATGAGTTTATTTACACGGCGCTGCCCGAGCAGCCCGCCTGGATCGGCATCCCGCGCACGCAATGGCCGGCTATGGGGTTCGACTTCGAAGCGCCACCGCCTGTCGACGAATATTGGGTAGACGGGCAGAGCTATAAGGTCGGCAAGCTGGACTTCAAAGTGCTCCATTGCCCCGGACACACGCCGGGCCACGTCGTTCTTTTCGCACCAAAGGAAAGAAAGGTTTTTGTGGGCGACGTGCTTTTCGCAGGCTCAATCGGCAGGACTGATCTGCCAGGCGGATCTACGGAGCAACTGATGGATGCGATTATGCATAAACTGCTGCCGCTGGGTGATGACGTGGAAGTCTATTCGGGCCATGGGCCCGTAACTACCATCGGGCAGGAGCGACTCACGAATCCATTTCTCACGGGTACTTACAAAGCTCGGCGGGGGGAGATTTAGTCGGCTGATTCCTGTCAGAACGGCGAGCGGTAGCGACCCGGTTCTGGGTGTTACGGTTTGAATCTCCGGCTGCGGTACGTTCAAGAAGTTGAGAGTTCAACCTTAGGTTGGAGCGTCCATCAAAAGCAAGCGGAAGCTTGATGAACTCTAAACTGCTTAAACTCTCAGCCGGCTTAAACCCTACTCACGTTCTTCTTACTTCTGCCCCGGAGTGCGCAAGCGACTATTCTTCAACTCTTCCCACTGCTCCTTCTGCTCACCGTCGAGTTGGCTTGGCAGCATTTCGACGGGGATGTTGTTTTGCGCACAGAAGTGACGCCAAAGGATAAAGCGAAGATCAAACTGACCTGTTTGATCTGAGATCACATTGTCTACCGGTATCGGTTCTTCTTTCTTCTTTTCGCTGACCATGTCTGGGAAGCACCCACCTAGTTTGTTTATTACGGTGAGTTTAGCAGGTTCTGGCGGAATTATCTTACTGAGAAAGAGAAACGCGAGCGGACCGGGTGGTGGTAGCGACCGGGTTAACCCTACTAAGACCGCTCACTGCCGCTCGCACTAACGTATGTCTTGCTATTCGAGGAATGCCAAGTCTCGGACTCTTATTTTTCAACTATGTCTTTTTTCAGACTGGTGACGAAGGCCAAAACTTCTTTCTTCTCTTTAATGAGAGGACGATAACTGAAAGGATTTGTCGGGAAGAGCAGTTTTTTCGCATTGGTCGGATCTCCTTCGGCTTGAATTGTCAATTTAGAGGAGCTTGGGAACCCGCAACTCGTGCTTGCAGGTAACCCCGGTGTTCAGAATCGTTTACAGCGACTATTCGGATTCTGAGCTTAAGTCGTTGGTGCTATCTTTCGATCCCCGCTGTGATTGCCTCTAGCTAAGCTCGCTCAGCGTCTTAAGTTAAGCTACTGAGGTAGATCGCCCCAGTAGGAGCGGGCATTCCGTCTTTAGGCTCCAGCGTAATAGCGAATACCGCGGCGCTGAGTGCTTCGGCGGGAACCTGATCATTCAGCGTGCCGGCGCCGGAAGCATCAGTGGTAAAGACTCTCCCGGGCATCGGCCGGCCGCCGGCAATAAACCAAAGCTGATAGGCTTTTCCAGCCGGCGGAGGCGGCAGACCTTTTGCCATGAGAATTGCGCGTCCGTTCTTATCATAGGCGAGCATCGCATGGGCGCCGGGCATCACCTTGGTACCGGCAAGCTCCGTCATGCGTGTACCGCGGGCCGCCACTATTTCAATCGCTTCGCGTTGCCGGGCTAGTTGTTCTTGTGCGTCCCGAACCTGTCCAGACAGCCGCGCGAGTTCCTGCCTGGCTTCGCGGTTTTGCTTCCAGAGGACAAATAATGAAGCGACTAATGCAGCGCAGATCAACCCCGCTGCGATTGCGCCCCAGGTTTGCGCCGGGGACCATCTGAGTGTTTGCTTCAAGGCAACGACGTTAGCGGCCTGCAGGCGATGTCCGTCCGCGGCTTCTATTGCTCTACTCCCAGTCGTCGTATCAGTTCGGACGGCTTCCAGAATGCGCGCGCGCACCTGTGGCGAGGGCTCGAGCGGGGTTGCTTCCAGTGCCGCAAAAGCCAACCCTGCAGCCGCGTCTTCCCAATCGGAGAGCTGCGAGCGACATTCTGCACAGCTCTGGAGGTGGGCTTCGAGAACACGCACCTCTGCGGCGTCAAGAGCGCTCAGCGCCTGCGCCTCTAGCATCTCCTTGTAGTCTTCGTGAGCCATGCTTGCTTCCCGCGTCGCACTATCGATTTTGGTCTAACCAAAAATGTTCATCTCTTTCCCCAACAGTTCACGTAGTTTGATCATTCCCGAACGCATGCGAGTCTTCACAGTGCCTAGTGGCGTACTGGTCGTCGCCGCGATCTCGGACTGTGTTAAGCCGTCAAAATACGCAAGTATCAAAATCCGCCTTTGCTCTTCCGGAAGCTCGGCTAGTGCCCGCTGAACGATCTCCCTCTGCTCCGAATGCAGGGTGTTCTTCACAGCATCGGATGCTTCCTCCGGCGTGTTTTGGGCAGCAGAATCGACCAAACGCCGGCGGGCTCCCAGCAGTCGTAAGCGGTCGATGGCACGGCTGCGGGCGAGCGTTACGAGCCACGTAAAAGGCCGGCCCCGCTGCTCGTCGAAGTCAGCGGCGCGCCGCCAAACCTGCAGCAAAACCTCTTGTAAAACATCTTCCGCCTCTTCGCGGCTATTCAATATACGCATCAGCAAGCCGAACAGGATTACGCGATAACGGTCGTAGAGCGATCCCAACGCCAACTCATCGCCACGGGCGACTGCGTGAAGAAGATCGACGTCAGCGGGTTGTGCTTGTTTGGGTTGCAAGGCTCTTGCCTTAGTCAGTGAATATACGAGGCCAACATTCGGGTGAGATTGCGGTTGTTTGAGTTAAAGGTGAATGACTATTGGGCCGCGTATGAATCTTACTCTTCCCACTACTGATTTAGCCGGGGCCTCGACTACAGAACCTTGGCGCGGGTAGCGAGCGGATGCTGCCCCTCAGCCTCTTTGGAGTGCGCTGGCAAGCGCAGCGCGACACCGCTTTGGATGTATCGAGCGAGAGGCGAATACAAAGCGCCGTCGCCGCTTCGCTCTGCCGGCGCACTCCCTCAAGTTTCTAAGTATCCGGACTCGTTCGGCACCCACCTGGAATGACTTTACGACCACTTTACGCCACTGTAATTTCATCCGTCAGGTAGACGTCCTGAATCGCGTTTAGCAGCTCGACACCTTCCTTCATGGGACGCTGAAAGGCTTTGCGCCCAGAGATCAAGCCCATGCCACCGCCACGTTTATTGATCACGGCAGTGCGGACCGCTTCCGCAAGATCGCTCGCCCCCTTTGATTCGCCGCCGGAATTGATCAAGCCGCAGCGGCCCATGTAGCAGTTGGCCACCTGATAGCGGACCAGATCGATGGGATTCTCGCCCGTGAGTTTCTCGTAGACGATTTTGATGGTCTTGCCGTAGGAGCTGCCGAGTGCCTTCTCCACCGCGGTGTAGCCACCGCTGCGCTCGGGAAGTTTCTGCTTGATGATGTCTGCCTGAATCGTAACGCCCAGGTGATTTGCCTGTGCGGTGAGATCCGCTGACGCGTGCATGTCACCTTCTGGGGTTTTGAATTTCGAGTTGCGCAGGTAACACCAGAGGATGCAAGCCATGCCGAGATCATGAGCGTAGGCAAAAGCTTCGCTGATTTCCGTTAGCTGTCGCGTCGATTCATCCGACCCAAAGTAAATGGTCGCTCCCACGGCAACCGCGCCGAGGTTGTGTGCTTCCTTGACGGTACCAAACGAGACCTGGTCAAACCTGTTCGGAAGTGTAAGCAGCTCGTTATGATTGATCTTTACGACAAATGGAATCTTGTGAGCGTAACGGCGGGCAACGGTGCCGAGGACACCAAACGTTGAGGCAACAGCATTGCAGCCGCCTTCAATGGCCAGCTTCACGATGTTCTCAGGATCAAAATACTCCGGGTTGGGTGCAAACGAGGCGCCGGCAGAGTGTTCGATACCCTGATCAACCGGCAAGATCGAAAGGTATCCGGTCCCTGCGAGCCGGCCATTGTCGAAGAGCGCTTGCAGGGAGCGCAGAACGACAGGGGAACGGTCCGAGTATGCCCAGACGCGATCGATGAAGTCCGGGCCGGGCAGATTTAGTTGGTCCTTGGTGATCGTTTCAGAGGTGTGTTGGAGCAGTGTGCGCGCGTTCTCGCCCAGCAGTTCTTCAATGCGATCCAGCGGCGTAGATGCCCGTTTCAGTTCGGTAGCCATGGCCTTAAATCCTCCTGGATATATGGGGCTTAGGATAGTATTGTAGAAGCTAAGGTCATGAAGTATAGCACAGGGGGCGACGCTCTCAGAGAACTTGCAGACTCTCACCCGGGAATTCTTCGCGTCACTTGGCTTGAACTAATTCTCGGAACGCGTCACGCAACCTCACTGCTACGCTGCCTGCCACAACTGAATACCGTCGAAAGTCGAATGTGGTTACGATGGCCAGACCAAGGCCTGCCGAGGTGAGGAAGATCTCGTCTGCTTCGGTTAGATCAGACAGTTCGTGTACGCCTTCGATCAGTGGAATGAAATGCTTGCTCGCGAGTTCGATCACCGCTGCCCGCGTGACACCCGCCAGAGCCCCGGTCGAGAGCGTGGGAGTGTAAACCGTTCCATCTTTCACCCAGAAGATGTTGCCCATGGTCGCGGAGACTAATTCGCCGCGTTCGTTTAGCATGACAGCTTCGTCAAATTCTCTGGCTTGAGCTTCTTCCCAGGACAGGACCTGCTCCAGATAATTCAAGCTTCTGATTCCCGTGAGAGGTGAAAAGGTGTTGAAGCGATAAGGCGAGACTGCCAGACTCATTCCTGCCTGCGGGAGTTTTTGGGCCTCCCCGGTCATGATCAGCAGGTCTGTCTTCTTGCCGCCAGAGGTTTTTTTGGTCTTCCAGAA
The DNA here is from genome assembly GCA_013817595.1 of Pyrinomonadaceae bacterium. GTDB lineage: Bacteria > Acidobacteriota > Blastocatellia > Pyrinomonadales > Pyrinomonadaceae > PSRF01. The sequence continues at coordinate 12,421 of JACDCK010000045.1, forward strand.
GTCGCGTCCGCCACGGGTAAGCAGAATCACACGAGCTCGCCCATCACGAACACGATTCACTGAGATGAGCTTTTCGAGTGCCTCGCCTACCCCCTGCTCAGTGCATCCGCTGCAATCGATAGCCAGGCGCCCGGCGTGGTCCAGCAGGCGCCGCCAATGTTGCGGCCATAAAAAGGGGGCACCGTTGTAGATTGCTACGGTTGTGAAAATGCCTCGCCCGTAAAGCATCGCCGAAGAGACAGGGGCTACTCGAGCCTTGGTGGCCTCGACCATCGTTCGGTTGAGATAGATGACGGGATGCACTGATGCCCTGCCTTATGAACCGTTTCTCGCAGATCGGGGACAGGATCTACAGAATTGACAAGATAATTTCTGCAGGCAGCGCCTCTAGAGGCTCAAGTGGATTCGTAGTGTTTATTCCCTGCCTGCCGCCATAGCTTCAGCCTGAAGCTTTGTGGAAAGAGAGGTGCGCCAGGCGCTTTCGAGCTGCTCGACGGCGCTATCGATTACTGTGGCCCCGGCGGTTTTAATGCGAAGTCGATGGGCGCCGACTTTGCCGAGAATTGCAAAAGGACAATCCCTGCGCCGGGCGATATCTTCGATCATTTCCCGGGCGGACTCAGCAAAACTTATAATGATGCGAGACGGAGATTCGCTGAAGAGTAGATTCGTAGCCGGAAGCGATCCCGTCATCTTAACATCCGCGCCAATTCCCGGCCGATTCAGAGACGAGAAACAACTTTCAGCGAGGGCCACCGCAATTCCTCCATCGGAACAGTCGTGCGCCGATTTCAGCAGGCCCGCCTCGGCTGCCTGGAGGCAGACCTGCTGGACCTTAAGCTCCAGATCTAGATCCAAGCGCGGCACATTTGTCTCGCTTTCCTCAGTCGATGGGCCGGCGACTCTGTTCGCATATTCGCTGATCGACAAATCGTCAGCCGTTGTTCCCAGCAGCGCTATATGGTCTCCCTCTTGTTTGAATCCTTGTTGCACGACGCGCCGCACATCTTCCACGAGTCCGATC
>JACDCK010000235.1 GCA_013817595.1 Pyrinomonadaceae bacterium
CTTACGTCGAAGTGGGCCAAGCAGCATACGAAAAGAAATACCGACAACGACGCCTCAAAGGAATGCAAAAGCAAGCTCTGGCAATGGGTTACCAGTTAGTGCCCATCAGCTGAGTTTCTAGGAAGGAGCGGTAGCGACCGGGTTAAGATGCGGTTGCTCAAACTGTGGCCGACCACAATTGGCCCGTGCCGAGGGCTTGACCCGGTCGCTACTGCTCCTCGGTTCTATAATTGGTCTCGCGCGGTGTTCCTCAAACTGCACCAGTACTCCTCAAGGACTTTGCTAAGCCTTTGGGCGTGTGAAAGTAAACGGCGTAAGAACCCAATTCAGCATGGACCGGATCTTGACTAGCCCTCCTTAACAGTCGGGATACTGCCCCGGCACTCTTCGCGGTGGGCAAAGTGACGGTGGTCCCTTCCTTGTAGTAGACTACCGCGGTTCCACAACATTGCGCTGGCTACGGCGCCTAATGGAATCCCGGAACCTTAAACCGGTTGGGACGTGTAATACCGCGAGGATTACCATGAAATCAAATAATACTAATCGCAATCGTGAGCGAGGCTTTTCGCTTATCGAACTAATGATCGTGATTGCCATCATCGGCATTTTGATTGCTGTTGGTGTGACGGGATGGCGAGCTGCAGTTCGCGCCGCTAATGAAGCCGCGGCCATCAAGACTCTCAGAACAGTCGCCGAGCAGCAGATGCTTTACTACAACGCGCACCAGCGCAGCAGTTTTGGGACCTTTGAAGAGATGTTAAGAGAGAACCTGCTTGATAGCCGCTTTGGGGGCACGACACCCGTGGTCGACGGGTACGTTTACACCATGAGAGCGATCCCGAAATCAACGACGCAGCAGGCCGGGTTCGCAGTCAATGCCGACCCACAGGTATCCGAAGGAGTGGGCGCCACGGGCAAGAACCATTTTTATATGGACTCAGACACCAACACGATTCATGTTAACGAAACCCAACCAGCCACGGCCACCGACCCGCCCATCGGGCAATAACTGAAGACATAAGCGAATAGTAAATTGAGTAGCCGCAGCAGAGAGTGCTTTAACAAGCGCTCTCTTTCCTTTAGAGACTCTTAGTTAACTCGACCGAGATAACGATCCACGAAATTACGCGAACCGACACGAAACCCTGTTAATGTCATTTAGGTCACTACACTCATTGCATCTGAAAGGTAGCGCAAGGCCTCTTCTCCCAAGTTGACTCGAACATGCTCGCTAAACGTCACCCCGATGTTGCCAAAACGCAGGCTTCGTAGCCCTGGTAAAGCGGCGAGCCGATGTGATGCTGAGAGTTTACGATGTACACTGGATCTCCAGCTTGAGTCAGTTCAGTATAGACCTGAAGCCGTCCAGTTTGTCATGGGGAGGTTGGAACAAATGTCAGAAACGCAAGTGATTCGTTGTCACTGTTGCGGGGCGAATAATCGGGTCGACCCTGGAAAGATTGCGCAAGGAAATGAAGCTGTATGCGCCGGTTGTAAAACGCCTCTGCCCGTTTCCAATAAGCCGGTGATCGTAACTGATGACACATTCGCGGCCGAGGTCGAACGCTCGCCTGTGCCGGTGTTGCTGGATTTGTGGGCACCGTGGTGCGGTCCCTGCCGGATGATCGCGCCTGTGTTGGAAGAGTTGGCTGCGGAGATGGCCGGGCGTGTGCGAATAGCAAAACTCAATATCGACGAGAATCAGGCTACGGCGGCGCGCTTCAACGTGCGCAGCATTCCCACTTTACTGATCCTTAAATCCGGCAGAGAGGTTGACCGGTTGGTGGGTGTGCTTCCCAAGCATGAGGTGACGCGACGTCTTGAACAAAGTCTGGCCCGAGGTGCGTCAGCTTCTCCCGGAAGCTAAGCGTGGATCCTTGGGCTGAGTGGGCAAAGAGATTGAGTAATACCTGGAATTAGGAGGCGGACATGATCTGCAGAGGATTTGTAATTGGTGACGGTCAGCTGGTGGCGCGAGTTAGCACCTTGTCGACGCTAATTGGTTTGGTCTTGATTCTAGGAGCGGCCTGCAATCGGCAGGACCCGTCGACTGTGCGCTTCGCATCAACCTCGGAGCCAGCAGTTAACAACCCGCCGCTGAATAATCCTCCAGCCAGCACGGCTGGCCCGGGAATATCCTACGCCGATGTGGTAAGCAGAGTTTCGCCGGCGGTAATAACGATTCACTCGCAAATGCGCGTGCGCGCCCCCGAACAGTATCCGTTTATGGACGATCCGATTTTCCGAGAGTTCTTCGGAGACCGCGGCCGGCCACCCCAACAGCCTCTGCAAAGACGAACGGGGCTTGGCTCAGGCGTAATCGTCAGCGCTGATGGTTACATTCTTACCAACCATCACGTTGTAGACGGCGCCGAGCAGATCAAGATCGACATGAACGATAGCCGCACCTTTGACGCCCGGATAGTTGGCTCAGATCCACCCAGCGACCTGGCTCTGCTGAAAGTCGACGCTACGAATTTACCAGTGTTGTCCCTGGGCAACTCGGATCGCGTGCGTGTCGGCGACGTGGTGCTTGCCATCGGCAACCCGCTGGGAATTGGGCAGACTGTGACCATGGGCATCATCAGCGCCAAGGGCCGGCAAACCGGACTGAGCAACGGCAGCTTTGAAGACTTCCTACAAACGGATGCGCCAATCAACCAAGGCAATTCAGGCGGCGCGCTGGTGAGTACGAACAGCGAAGTAATAGGCATCAATTCGCAAATCCTTTCACCCTCGGGAGGTAGTATCGGAATCGGCTTTGCCATTCCTTCAAACATGGCTCGCACGGTGATGGACACGCTGGTGAGAACAGGCAAGGTTCGTCGCGGCCAGCTCGGTATAACCGTGCAAAAGGTTACTTCCGAAGTAGCCGAGAAGCTCAAACTGAGAGATCAGCGCGGAATTTTAGTGGCCCAGGTGCAACCCGGCTCCGCCGCGGATCGAGCGGGTGTTCGGCAAGGCGATATCATTACGGCCTTCAATGGAACTGAAGTAAATGAGCCAAACACTTTCCGTAACCTCGTGGCGGCTACTGCGCCTGGCACAGATGTGACGTTAACAATGCAGCGTGACGGTCGGGAACAGCAGGTGCGTGCTATTCTGGGTGAATTTAGACAGCAGGTTCATCAGCAGGATAGGTGAGCGGCAGTGTTCAAAACCGTGGACGCCTTTTTATCTGTGGTCAGTAAACGTAACGAATCAGCGAGGTATAAATCCGGAGAGACTTATGAATTCAGGAGGAAGCGTAAGCACGGCGCGCCGGGACGGCTTTCAACTCGCCTGTTTCGATGGTATAGGCCGTAAGCTGATGACCGTAAACGCAGCCGGTATCCAGACCGAGCGCCATCCTACCGCGCCGGGGTTCTGGGGCCGGCCAATGGCCGAAAAGCACGACCTTTTCGCCGTCATAAACGTCGTACCAGGGCGTCCCGTCTTTGCTCTCGCGATCATCTCCCAGTGTTCGTATTTGAGTTAAATCTTCAGTGGTCTGGGAATGCAGTTCCACGTTTGGACGCAAACCGGCATGGACCACCAAGTGACTTCCCAAGTCGATCATGAATGGCAGGGAGTTGAGATATGGTATGAAGCGATCTTTCTGCGCCTTTAACTCCTCGTGCGTCTCCTTCTGCGAGGGCTTGAGTTGCAATTCTTCCCCATTCCAGAGGCGGCGCAACGCCAGATCGTGATTACCGATCACGGTTGAGAATCGTACGTCTGTCATAAAAAGCTCAAGGACGTCGCGGTTTTTCGGTCCTTTCGTGACGAGATCGCCGACCGACACGATCCGGTCATTCACTCCGAAACCTAACTGATCCAACAAGTCCATTAATTCGTCGTAACAGCCATGTACGTCACCGACGACGATTGTTCGTGACTCCATCTAACCTCCCAATGTCCGTTAAGCCCCGTTAACTGCAGGTGAGGAAGGGGCAAAGCGAGGCGCGCCCACGCTCAGGATGCCAACCACTCAACTTTGAATTGCCATTTCAACCGCAGGAGATTTGCAGGTTGGGAAGGTGGGCAAAGCGTAGCGCGCCCCCGCTCCAGCGTAGCGTCTTTCGCTGGCTAGAAACCGCCTACTTCTCAGACTCGGTCCAGTGAAGTCT
>JACDCK010000236.1 GCA_013817595.1 Pyrinomonadaceae bacterium
CATTAGGTGGGTCTCTCTTTTACATCTCGGCTTTCGATGGGTTTTGTATCGAATGCGAGCCCTAGTCGAGCCTCGGAAACGTTCAAGTAACCGGTTACAGGCCTACCGCGTATTGCTGGCGTGGAATTGGCGTCTCGATCCTGTGCAATTCGTCAAGGTTGGCGAGGAGCCTCCGTCGGGATTCGCGCCCCTTTCCCCGCCGCCAATCGCACCGCTGCCGGCCACCTCCTAAAGACGGTCCGGGGCCACACACGCCGGTTCAGTTGTTTCACGATATGAAAAAACCCACTTCGATCGTTACGGGAGGCGCTGGTTTCATTGGCTCACACGTAGCCGAAGAACTCGTGCGGAGCGGACATAAAGTCGTCATCCTTGATGACTTGAGCGGGGGATTCTCCGACAACGTTCCTGCCGGAGCAGAGTTCGTGGAAGGGTCCATTCTGGACCACGACTTGATCGACTCACTCTTCGCTGAACATCGATTTGACTACGTTTATCACCTGGCGGCGTATGCGGCTGAAGGCCTGAGCCATTTCATCAAGCGCTTCAATTACAGCAATAACGTGGTCGGCTCAGTCAATCTAATCAATGCGGCCGTTAATGCCGAATCAAAGTGCTTTGTCTTCACATCGTCGATTGCTGTCTACGGAGCAGGCCAGGCGCCCATGTCAGAGGAGATGACCCCTGTTCCCGAAGATCCCTACGGCATCGCGAAGCTAGCCGTGGAAAGAGAACTGGAAGTTTCCCACATGATGTTCGGACTGCCTTACGTGATCCTGCGGCCCCACAATGTTTACGGTGAGCGGCAAAACATTGGCGATCGCTATCGAAATGTCGTCGGCATCTTCCTGAACCAACTGCTGCGCGGGGAACCAATGACGATCTTCGGTGATGGCGAGCAAAAGCGCGCTTTTACGCATATTAGCGATGTAGCGCCCATCATTGCGCAGGCCATCGACATTCCTGCCGCGCGGAATCAGATTTTCAACGTTGGGGCCGACGTGCCTTTCACGGTCAACGAATTGGCTCGCCTCGTCTCGGAAGCGATGGAGTCGCCGCTGAACGTCAAACATCTGGAACCGCGCAACGAAGTGCAGGTTGCTTTTTCTGACCACTCCAAGGCCGAGGGGGTGTTCGGAGGCAAGCAAAAGCTTCCCCTTGAGGAAGGAATTCGCAGGATGGCGAAGTGGGCGAAAACACACGGAGCGCGTGAAAGCAGCGTTTTCAAGAATATTGAGATCATGAAGAATCTGCCGGCCAGCTGGCTTATGCTGCCGCGATCCTAAGTCAGTGAATTCAAGATTACGCATTTTCGCGGCCGCGCGCCCTGTTGTCTCGCTGGTCGACGATTCTTCTTTGCAAAATTTTCAGCTATGCGACGTTTGAGTCGCATCAGCCGAAACTTTTCGCTGGCAGACGTGATGGTACTCGGAGTCCCGTTTGGCAAGCTACGTGCTACCTCTCAGCAGAGAAAGTGCGGAGGTAACGTGCTCGTTTGCCGCCCTGCCTATGGAACCAAAAACACTGCTTCTGAAATTCCTCCTCGCAGGCATACTGCTTGGGTCTCAACATTTCGCCGATTGCGCCACATTCTATGTGAGCCCGTCCGGATCAGATTCCGCTGTTGGCAGCCAATCTGCGCCTTGGAAGAGAATCCAGAAAGGCCTGGGTGCGGCCCAACCCGGTGACACGATCCGGTTGCTTCCGGGCATTCATTACCCAGGCGGCGAGTTATGGACCGGACGGAGCGGAACCGCTGCGTTGCCGATCACAATTCTCGGTCAGCCGGACAACACCGCTGTTATTGCCGGAGGAAGCACTAAAGGCCAGGACTTTATCCGCATCAAGCATGCTTATTATATAGTAAAAAATCTGAAGTGGGACGGGTACGGAATCCAGTTCTTGGGACCCAATTCCCACCACAACATTGTGGAGGCAAACACCATCACAAACGCTTTTCGCGGCGTTGATTTTGATGGCTCCACTGATCCCACGCACAAGAATGGACCAAACAACAACACTGTTCGAAATAATGTGGTCACCCACTGGAAAAGCGATGGCGGGATCAAATTAGCAGGGCATGACAATTTGATTAGTTCAAATCGTCTTGAGTTCAACGATGGATGGGATGCGACGAGAGCTTTCGGATACGGGCACCGGATTCAAGATAATCTTTTCAAAGGCATTAAGTCCGATCCAGGCGGCAATCACGTAGATATAATCCAAAGCTTTGGTACGAACGGCTCCGTCGCTTATGATATCATATTTGAGCGGAATACTCTCATCGACTGCAGCGGACAGTTCGCCAATCTCGAAGCGAACGGTGTGGCAGATCAACGCCACTGGGTGTTTCGAAACAACCTGACGATCAACTCACGTATCCAAATGAACATCATCATTCCGGAATGTGAATTCTACAACAACACGTTCTATCGCGGGACTCATGCGGTTGGCATCAGCCTCAACAATGAGCGGAGGGGGGTTGCGAACAAGACGAAGATAAAAAACAACATCTTTTTTGAGTGCGGCACGAACGAATCCAATGGAGTATATGGTGATCCGCTCGCGAAAGGTTTGACTGGATGTGAAGTCTCTCACAATATGGTCGTGTGGATGAATGGTAGTCCCAAAGATATGCGGTGGACTGAGCCGGGCCGCATTAACGGCGGCAATCCAAAATTTGCTGATCCGGCGAACAACAACTTCCGTCTGCTGTCCGGAAGCCCCGCACTCGGCAGTGGGATCCAGGTTGCAGGAGTGGACGTAGACATGGAATCACAACTGCGAGTTGTACCATTTGATCGTGGATGCTATACGAAGTCTGCGGCTCTCTCTCCTCCAACGGATTTGCGAATAGCCACACCGTAATACTCTCTGGCGCATGACAGGCGGGGACGTTTTCTCCCTTTCTCGATCCGTGTTCCAGCAATAAATCGAACTCCGCGTTCTGTGACAGCGTAGAGTAGCTGGCTGGGATTCAAAGATAACACGCTGGTTTCGTCTGGAGCACACCTATGTGCTGACCCGCTATGCTTCTAGGGCCCTACCTTTTACCACTGATAGTCACCCTCCTGCTGCTGGTGCCTAGGAAATATGCACCTGCCGCGTTTCTGGGCGGGGCAATTTTTCTGCCTGTGGGAGCCGGTGTCATGCTGGCTTCCCTCAACCTTACGCCTGTCCGCCTATTGATCGCGACGGGCATCCTTCGATGTATCTTGCGTCGCGAGACTCCCGCATTGTTTCCGCTTGCGGCTGACCGCCTCTTTGCGCTTTTCGCACTGGTGGCGCTGGGGACGAGCTTCTTCCACGACGATGTCGCAGGTACGACGGTGTATCACGGAGCCCTTTCGATTGACATATTAGGCACCTACTTTTTGTTTCGGATATGGATCAGTAACCGGCAAGATGTATTGCTGTTCCTGCAATGGATTCTAATTCTCGCAGCGCCGCTCGCCTTGTTCATGGTAACGGAGTTCGTGACAGGGAAAAATCTTTTCAACTTTGTCGGCGGCATTCCGGTAGAGTCAGTCTTGCGAGGGGATCGCGTTCGGGCCCGAGGGCCGTTTCGCCATGCAATTCTTGCGGGAACATATGGCGGTGTAGCTCTTCCTCTTGCAATCGCACTATGGCAAAGTAATCGAAGGATCGCTTGGATCGGCGCGGTCAGCGGGTTCTTGATTGTGCTCGCGAGCACGTCCGGTGGACCAGTGATGACTTTAGGCTCTGTGCTAGTAGCTCTTTGGTTGTGGCGTTATCGCGCCCGCCTTCGAGTAATTCTCTGGAGCGCCGTCGCAAGCCTTTTGTTACTTCATTTAATCATGAACGCTCCGGTCTGGTACTTGATCGCACGCGTGGAAATCGGAGGCGGAGGCTACTACCGCGCCAAGTTAATTGACTCCGCTATCAAGTATCTAAACGAATGGTGGCTGGCCGGCACCGATGTGACACGGCACTGGATGCCATCGGGGGTTAAATGGAGCCAGGACGCGGCAGACATTACCAACGGTTATTTGAGCTTCGGCGTGCTCGGGGGATTACCGCTGATGCTGACTTTCATCGGCATCATAACCATTTCTTTTAGACACCTCGCCAGAGCATACAAGTGTCTC
>JACDCK010000237.1 GCA_013817595.1 Pyrinomonadaceae bacterium
AGGGTAAACAATTTGATCATGGCTATTCGCTCCTAAGGCCTCTAGCAGGCTGATAAAAACCCCTTTCAGGATATGAAGACTATCAGCGTGGGTTCCTAGCACCCCATGCGGGCTGCCCGCGTGGGGGACCCCGGGGGGATCGTGTTTAACGCTACCTTGAGTTCGCGGTAGCGATTTCATCCAACAACGGTTTTACGGCAGCTTCAAAAGCATCGCGCTTGCGTTCGCCAACAATCCTGGCGCGAATGCGACCTTCGCGATCGAGGATAAACGTGGTAGGCAATCCTGCAACTGCGAACTTTGATTCCACTCCCCGATCCCCGAGCAGCACAGTGTAATCCTGTTTGATGTCTTTCCAAAAATCTCTCACGCCGTCCGCGCCGTCATAAGTCGACACTCCGACAACTGATAATCCGCGCGACTCCAGATCGCGATGCATCGTATTGAGCTCCGGTATTTCTGAACGGCAGGGGATACACCAGGTGGCCCAAAAATTCAGCAGTACCACACGACCACGCAGTTCTGCGAGGTTAAAGCTCTTGCCATCCAGGGTTTGCAGCGCAACTTCGGGAGCGGGAGGGAAACTACTTCTGTTTTCCGGGGCCGCGGCAGTTGACGGGGCGCGCGTGTCCACTTTGATCCAGCTTTCGGCATTCGGCAGGATTCCTGCGAGAGTAGAGCTGGCAAGCAAAGTTGAATATCCGCTCGCCACCAACAGACCGACGGCAATCAGGATCACACCTGAAACAACTTCAACCTTGTGCAGGTGTTTACGGAATTTCCCGTAGAAAGCAAGAAACTGATTGATGCCCAGCCCGGTCAAGAGAAATGGAACTGCAAGTCCGGCAGAGTAGCACGCCGAAAGAAGGAGACCGCTGCGCCAACCGCCGCTGGTGGCGGCCAAGCCAATAATGCCACCCAGGATCGGACCGATGCAGGGAGTCCATCCGGCAGCAAAAGCAATCCCGAGTGTGATCGAGCCCAGCATTCCGCGCGGCTTCTCGTCAGAAAAGAAACGGGTGTCTTTGTAGAGCGTGGAAATCTTCAACAAGCCGATAAGCTGAAGGCCAAAGGCGATGATGATCATTCCGCCGATGATCCTAACCCAAGGGTTGCTGGTGATGGCGGCGCCAACAAATCCGGCCGTAGTTCCCAACGCCACGAAGATGATCGAAAGCCCCACATTAAAAGCCAATGAATTGAGAATCACGGCCCGCCGAGCACCTGACTGCGTTCCACCCTCTTTGAGCCGATCGATGCTGACGCCCGACATCAGTGATACGTAGCCAGGAACGAGGGGCAAAACGCAGGGCGAGAGAAATGAAAGAATTCCCGCGAGAAAAGCGATGCCGATGGTGATGTTTGAACCTTCCATTATGTCGTATGACCTTTCCGGGTCACCAGAGGTCGCGGGCTCCACTTTATTTCGGTCGATTATACGGCCAGGCGACGCTAAGGCGTTACTCCCGCGGCCCTCTTTCACTGGCTTACCGCCCTCTTTTTTAGCCAGAGCTTCAGATTCAAATAGATGCCGGAAACAGCCGAGGCGCACGCCAGCGCCGCGAAGAGAATAAGCAATGGTACCTGCCAGCTGCCTGCGAAGAAATAGAAATGGGCCTGGCGAAAGTAGCGAGTTGAGGGTCCGGCAGGAGGCGTCTTGCTAACCACGCCGGTGCCGGCATCAATCAAAAGCGAGTCGGCACCCATACCGCCAATCGCCTGGTACACCGCCTTGCCGTCCCGCATCAAGAGTGTAAGCGCGGTGGTTGGGAGTTGTCTGCCGGCAAACTGATTGGCGCGGGCCATTGCTTCGGCGGGTGAAATAACCACCTTTGCGGCTTCGATGTTTGCGACCGAGCCGCCTTCAATCGTATTCGGCCAGGCGTACAGCAATCCACTTGACGCCCAGGCGAGCACGGGTACGGCTACGATCATCCCAAGCCAGGTATGAATCCAGTAGACAACACTTCGCATATGTTTTGTTCAGCGCCTCCGCGACCCACAGGCCTAGTTGGCTCTATTCTTGTGAAATCGGCACCGTGAGCGGGGGTAAACGCCCTTCCGACCGGCGAATTAGAGCTAGAAAAAATAGCACGATTCACGGCCCGGGAACTCGCAGGTTAGGAAGGGCGGTTTAACCCCGCTGACGTTCGGCAAGTTCAAGCATCGGTCTTGGGGTTTTTCCCAATCAACATAGCGTAGTAGTCGTCAGTCTCTAATAGAGCCATCAGCTTTTGGAGTAATCACCTGGTCCGGACCAGGCTCGGCTAGCAGCAGCTTGAGCATTTTGCCGAGCGCGGCTGTCTCTAAGTCATGAGCACCCAGCGCGATGAAACGCACTCGGCCGCGGCGGTCGATCAAAAACGACATGGGCAGCGAAAAGGCCCCGTAATTTAGATCGTTTATCGGCGAGTCTGCTACGACAAACCCATAAGGCAACCGGTTCTTCTTCTTGAACTCGCGAAGATAGGCTAGCTCCTCCGCGCGAGTAAGTCTTCGACCATCGACCTGACCGTAATAGTTTGTCACACCAAGTATCACCAAACCTCGATCTTTGTAAGTCTCGTGCCATCCCTGCAATTTGGGAAAGGTATAGCGACAGGGTCCGCACCAGGGCGCCCAGAAATCCAACAAGACGACTTGCCCGCGTAGCTCCGAAAGGCTGGTTGGTTGTTGGTCTATCCATTCGGTGCCGATGATCTCTGGCGGGTTAGTGGCGTCGCCGCTGCTTCCTGGTTTCTCCAGCAGCTTGAGGAGATCTGCCGACGGATCCAGATTGGCGAGCCGTACCCGGGCCATCTTATTTAGATTGCCTGACGGCAATGAGACTGAAAGCCTAACCAAGTCCTGCAGGACCCCGAGGGCGGCCGCTTGCTTATTCAGCTTCTCCAAGGCATCAGCAAGAAACGATGCCGACTTGAAAAGCCTTTCGTCTCGCTTGTAGCCGGTGAGCTTCTTCGACTCCATGGCGAGCGTCACTGCCTTCACCATTCCCTTAGCGTGCTTAGCCATGCGTTCATAGTCTTTCGCAGTGTGGAAAGCATCGGTAAGGAGGGTTTCCATCCCGTAGAGCTCGTCGAGGTCTTGTGGTTGGGCCTTTACATAAGCTTCAACTATACTTTCTGCTTCGGGCAGCAGATTCCTCTGGATGGCATGCAGCACCACCACCGCGCGCGCTACCTGGGGCTTCTCTCCGGCGGGACTGCCGGCAATGAAACGGCGCATTGCCTTGAGGGCAGGATCCGAGTTGCCGGATAGATGATGCAGCATGCCCAGGTAGTAACGATCTGTTTCCATAACGTCGCTTCGTGCTTCAAGTACAGCGGCGTTCCGCGCACCACAGGCCCGGTCGCTACCGCTCGCGGTTCTGACGTCGCTTCGTGCTTCAAGTACAGCGGCGTTCCGCGCGGCAAGATCTTTCTGCTCCTGTTTGGTCGTGGCATCCAGTTTTGGATCGTAGGCGAGCTTCTGTTTGTTGAATTCAGCAAATTTCTTGTCGAGATAGTTGTTCGCTTCTTCGTACAAGGCCTGAGCAGTTCGCGTGTCCGGCGGGATCTCCGGCAATTCCGGGACTTCGCCTTCCTGGGCAGAGCCAGACGATGGCGCCAGCAGCGTGCAAGCAAAAGCCAGCACCAGAAATTTCGCGTGGCAACAATTCATCACAAAGCGGTACATTGGTTCACGGGTTCGCGCCCACAATGGCAAAACGATCAGGACTAAAAGCACTAAGTTCAGAGGAAACGAGATTATCCACTATCGCGCCCGCAATCAACTCCCCGGTGAGCGGGGCAAGCAGAATGCCATTGCGATAGTGTCCGGTCGCGAACACCAACCCTCGGATTTCCGCACAGGGACCAAGCACCGGCAAACTGTCCTGGGCACGCGGACGCAAACCCGCCCAGACACCGATTAGCGGCAGATCTGAAATCCGCGGCGAAATTTCCAGGGCGTTAGACAAGATGGAATGAACTCCGGAAGCAGTGACCTCTTTATCGAAGCCAGCCTGTTCCGTAGTTGTTCCAGCAAGGACGCGACCATCGCGCCGTGGCACAAGATACCCCCGCGGGCTATAGATGACGTGACGTGCAATGCTCGGTCTGGAGTTAAA
>JACDCK010000238.1 GCA_013817595.1 Pyrinomonadaceae bacterium
CATTTGCTGAACGACGGGATTTTCCTCGGCAGATTTGCGCAAGCGTTGTTTATCGCGACGGTTCTCGTCTTCTTCCGAGGTTTCGGTGTCAGCGGGCGCCGTCAGGTCTTTGATGACGATGCGCACACCACAATCGCGTTTAGCAACCTCGTAACAAACCTCGCGCAGAATCTTTATGTTGTCGCTTTTTGCGAGTGTATCGCGGAGGTGTCTAGCTTCAGGAGCAAACTCGACATACAGCTCGCCGTCTTCCAGCGAGGCGCTGCGCGCGCCTTCCAGCGCAGTCACTAGAAACATCTTGCGCCTGCCTTCCAGGCTTGACTTGATTCGATCGAAATCCGAATCGGCGCCGCCTGCATTGAGACTGCTTTCGGCCACGGAGCGGGGCTCCACGGGCGTACTCGCTCTGGAGGAAAGGGCAGACGAGAGCGCTGATGCAGGTTTAGTTTCGAGCGCCGGCCTGGCCGCGGTTCCCACAAGAGATCCGCCCACCGCATTCGGAGCTGAGCTGGTTGCGGCAGTTGACCGTCTTTCGCTCGAGTCTGCAGAGCCAGTCGTGGTTGGAGCAGTACTCTTCATTTGGACTGGCAATTTGCTGGTGCGTAGAGACTCTTCAAAAGCAGCAAGTCGGTCTAGCAGATGCCCAAGCGGCTCCAGCCGGCGCATCTCCATCAGTTTCACTAAGCCGATTTCCATCTGGTAACGAGGATGGGCCGCAGTTCGAAGTTTGGTCTCCGTCTCGGCTAATGAGTGGAAGAAACGCACGAGATCCGACTCAGAGAAAAGTGCGGCCTGTCGTTTGAGCTCCTTGGCATCACAAACTGCCGACCCCAAAAGTTCCTCGCTACTAGAAACCTTGGTCACTACAAGGTCCCGCAGGTGGGCCAGCAGGTCCCGGCAAAAGTTCCGTAAATCGTGACCGCGCATTACCACATCGTCAACCACCGCGAGAGCCTCCGCGGGCTTATGCTCTGCAATGCCATTGATCACGCGAATTAGAATATCTGCGCCGGCCATGCCGAGCGCCATTTCCACGTCTTCTTTTTTGATCTTCGTGCCGGCAAAACTTATCACCTGATCTAACGCCGACTGGGCATCGCGCATCGAACCTTCGCCGGCCCGGGCTATTTCCCGCAAAGCATCATCAGGAACAGTGATCTTTTCGGCTTCGGCGATGAGCCTAAGCCTTTCGAGAATCTTTGCCGTGGCTATGGTGCGAAACTCAAATTGCTGGCTGCGAGACAAGATCGTTTCCGGCACCTTGTGGCGTTCGGTAGTCGCCATAATAAACACGACGCGCGGCGGCGGTTCCTCGATTGTCTTCAGCAACGCGTTGAACGCCTGCGGTGACAGCATGTGAACTTCGTCGATGATGAACACCTTGAACCGGTCTCTGGCGGGCGCAATTCCCACGCTGCCGATAATTGACTCGCGTACATTGTCCACGCCCGTGTGAGAGGCGGCATCGATCTCCTGCACGTCAATCGAACGGCTTTCAGTTATCTCCCTGCACGAGGCACAGGCAAGCAGATCAACTGCGAGGCAGGGGCTTTGCGTGGGTCGAGGAGACTTGTGGCAGTTGAGCGCCTTGGCCAGAAGACGGGCGGTCGTGGTTTTCCCGACGCCGCGGGCGCCGGAAAACAGATAGGCGTGGTGCAGCCTCTCGTGCTCGATTGCATTACGGAGCGTGCGAGTGATGGGGTCCTGGCCCGTTACTTCTTCAAAGCTTTGCGGGCGCCATTTGCGTGCGATTACTTGATAGGACATTGAAAGTGATGAGTACTGAGTACTGAGTGATGAGTGATGAGTGATGAGTGATGAGTGACTGAGGGTTCGAATGATGAGTGTCTTACTCAGTACTCATCACTCAGTACTCATCACTCAGTACTCATCACTGCGATATTGGCCAGACCCCGGACTTACCCGCAACACACGCCGCAATTGCTACCGTTGCACCGTTCCCGGCCTGGCGGGGTTCACAAAGCAAGCGTTGTGCGGAGCCCGGGATCTGATAATTCATTGACAACTAAATCATTGCCAATTTCCGATTGCCAATTGGAAAATGGTTGCCTGATTCCCAGTCTCTGAATCTTGATCTCTCGCTCTTGAAAGCCTCAATTTCCAATACCGAAGGACCAATTGGCAATTGGCAATGTCATATCTTCTCTACTAACCTTCAACGTCCAATACTAAGGACCAATTGGCAATTGGCAATGTCATATCTTCTCTACTAACCTTCAACGTCCAATACTAAGGACCAATTGGCAATTGGCAATCGGCAATCGGCAATGTCAAATCTGCGTCTTGCGATGAGCCAGCATTCTCAGCAACCCATTGATGGCCAGATGCAGCAGGACATAAGCGATTATCGCCACCACGATGGGTAGCAACAACGTATGTCCGTCCTCAGTCCGCGGACTGTCCACGATACCTTTGAAAGGAGCGTAGAACGGATTCGTAACAGTCACGATGAACTGGACAAACCCAGCGGTGCTGCGCGCTGCCAAGAGCGCCAGGAGAAACCTCATTCCCAGCAGCGCGTAGATAACATAAAAAATATAATCGACGACCTGGGAAACGCGCGCCGCACCTCGGGACCGTTCTACCTCCCGCTCTGTATGAACTACTTCATCTACTGCTTTGGCGCGAAACTGGCCCGCGACCTGCTCAATTTTACGCACCTCACCCGGTGGCGGAGCCTGGCTGGCTTGCTGCGCAATCTCAGCGTTAACGTCACCTTCAACCTGTGTTTTTACTGATTCATGCTGTACCGAGCGTCGCGCTTCGTCAGCCGCTAGTTTGTTATCGTCCATAATGTATCCTCATTCGAATTTCGGATTGCGAAATTCGGATTTCGAATTTGAAAAACAAAGCCGAAACGCCGTGGCCAATTTCGAGATTCGCTATCCGCTCCGAAATTCACATGGCGGAGAGGGTGGGATTCGAACCCACGGAACGGTTTCCCGCTCACAGCATTTCCAGTGCTGCCAATTCAACCACTCTTGCACCTCTCCTCGGGAATTTCGGATTGCGAATTTCGAATTTTAGCCCACGGCGTCTCGGCTCTGTTTTCAAATCCGCAATTCGAAATCCGCAATCCGAAATTCACATGGCGGAGAGGGTGGGATTTGAACCCACGGTGGAGTTTCCCCCACTCCGGTTTTCGAGACCGGTGCACTAAGCCACTATGCGACCTCTCCGTACAGAAAGGACGAAGGATGAAGGCGGAAGGATGAAAGACGACGCGAACGATTAATCTGTATCATTCAGTTTTCAAACCCGCGTCATCGTTTCATCCTTCATCCTTCCGCCTTCATCCTTTCATCGGCTCCGCGCCGCTCGCGAAAAAACTGCTGCATCAGCTTGCGGCAGTCTTCCTCCAGCACCCCGGCAGTCACGATAATCCGATGATTCAAGAAATCCGTGTCGCAAATGCGAAATCGCGACTCCACCGCTCCGGCTCGCTCGTCGGGCGCGCCATATACCAGTCGCCGTACTCTAGCCTGGACGAGCCCGCCGGCGCACATTGCGCAGGGTTCAATCGTGGAATACACAACCACATGTGGCAACCGGTAGTTCCCGATCTTATGCGCCGCCTCGCGCAAGGCGACCATTTCCGCGTGAGCAGTCGGATCGATATCGGTGCGCGTTCTATTTCCGGCTACCGCCAGTAGTGTGTCCCCGCTCACAATACAAGTGCCGACAGGTATTTCACCACGCGCCTCAGCATCTCGAGCTGCCGCGATTGCCTGGCGCATCCAATGCGCATCCTGATCTGTGTCCACGGCGGCAGTCATGATAGAAGTCTTTCAATCAACAGCGGAGTTTGAACTATAGGTGTCACACTCGAAGACTGTCAAGCAGGGCATATTTCAGTAATTTCACTTATGAAAGCCATTGCTTTTGACGGAACTTAACTACAAGCGACTCTCGAGCGCGTGCTATTATGACTACCCGGAGTCCGGACGCCGCTCTTCCTGCCGCGCTCCTTTCGAGTCCAGTCTATGACCATGGAAGCACATCAAAGAGGCAGCGGCCCGTTATCAGCAGAACGGGCGCCAGGTCGGTTGCGGCCTGCTTCTTCT
>JACDCK010000239.1 GCA_013817595.1 Pyrinomonadaceae bacterium
GGCGCTGTTGAAATCCAGGATCGCCAGACTCTTATCTCGCCGTTTTGAATTCGCTCTTGCGCTACTCGAAAGCTCGTCACCCATTCCAGTCGGATCCGACGTCGAAGCAGATCACTCGGGGAGAGGTGCTTCAGGCTCGAAGCTTCCGGTGCAATCTCAAGACTGTACAATGCTTTTCGCTGGTTGTGTCGGCGAGGGACTGTTTGCGCGGGTCAACAGAGCCACTGAGCGCGTTCTAAACATCAACGGATTTGAAACGAGCTGGCCCAAAGACCAGATCTGTTGTGGGGCCCTTCACGCTCACGCCGGCGATCTTGAAGGTGCGCGAACACTCGCCCGACGGAACATCGAAGCTTTCAGCGACTCTGAAACTTTGCCAATCATCACTAATGCCGGAGGCTGCGGGGCGATGCTCTCGACTTACGGTCATTTGCTTGCTGACGACCCACTGTTCAGCGAGCGCGCACAAAGGTTCAGCGCCCGCGTTCGGGACGTAAGCCAACAACTGGAAGGTGTGAAATTGAAAGAGGCCTCCGGCCGGCAATCGGAGACGACCACGTATGATGCTTCCTGTCATCTTCTTAACGGACAACACGCGACCGAAGCGCCACTGAAACTTTTGCGGGCGATTCCAAATTTGAAGCTGGTTCCGCTCGAAGGCGCGGAAACGTGCTGCGGGGCTGCAGGAATTTACAACTTGCTGGAACCAAACATGTCCCAGGGAGTATTGAAGGAAAAGCTTTCTCACATTCGGGAAACTGGAGCGGGAATTCTGACCACGGGTAACCCGGGCTGTCAGATGCAGATCGGCGCCGGAGCGCGTCTCGAGGGCATCTCACTGCGGGTCTGTCACCCGGTCGAACTGCTGGACGAGTCCTACCGGCGCGCGGGATTCTATGAAGAGGGGTCTTGATTGCCAATTGGCGATTGCCAATTGAAAACCACGTGTTCCTGGTTAGCTTAATTAGTTGACACTCATTACTCTGGTTACAATTTGTCTTTCAATTGGAAGTCGGCAATCGCCATTTGAAATCGAATCATTCACTGGCCCATATGACTGACTCCCCCATTCGTAAACGCCTCGCAATGGCCGGCGCGGTGCTCTTCTTCGTTGGCATGTTGACCGGTTTGTGGGCCGCGGCAACTCTGACAGGAACTGTAGTTGTTGGCATACCGCGCCTGGCGCTGGTCGCATCTCAACGCGCTCCTGGGAGGACTCTGGCTGCTGGCAGTGGCCTGGTCCTTCGAGTTCCTTCACTACAGTGACCGCGGCCTGCGCCGACTGGCGATTGGTGTAGGGATTCCCGCGTGGTCAAACTGGCTCGTCACCCTCTTCGCGTCTTTTCTGGGCGTGACCGGTCTAACCTACACCGGCCATCATGCAAACGACGTTATCGCATTCTTACTGCAAGCCCTCGTCGTCGTACCGACGCTGATTGCTTCCGCTTTTTGGGTTTGGGGGTTTCGGGAGCGTCGGTAGTGAGGACCTTACGAAAGTTTATGGCCGCACCGCCTCAGACAACCCTCGCCGCTATCCCAAAACCACCTTAACTCGTGGTCTCACTTTAGGGGCGCACCCCAATTCTGTCTTGGATCACCAGGCTAACGCCAGGTGAGAATGAGAGGGTTCTCCCTGATTTACTTTCCTTTCTGTACCGGGCTTAGCTTTTCGTGGTGGCTTGCAAAATGTTGTTGCATATCGCTAAAGGCATTGGTTATCGTCCTACGCCGACGCGTGAGATTTGGTATGGGCTGTTCACCGAAGCAATGATGACGTTTTCACGACTTGTAGCAGTTTCTGCTTTCGCCGTTCTTGTTTCCGCGGGACTCTGCGCGCAAAACAGGAGGGTCGATAACCAAGAACTCCACAAAGTACGTGCACATTACGAAACCGCGCAGAGGTTCGAGCATGCAGGTAACTGGGTTGAAGCGGAGAAAGCGTGGCGGGCCGCCCTGGATCTTGCTGCGAACGATGCCCGCGCCTGGACAAATCTGGGAGTTGTTCTAAATCGCCAGAGCAGGAGCATCGAGGCGATCGAAGCCTGGAACAGGGCCATCGCTATTGACCCGAAACTCTCTGGACCGTATCTCAATCTGGGTCTCACCCTCGTAAAGACGGGGAACTACACGGGTGCGATCTCTTCGCTGCAGCGCACGCTCGCGATTGAACCGCGCCACGAGGGAGCCCGTCGCGCGCTGGTGCTGGCCCTTGTGGGCAGCGAGCGATTTAAGGAGGCCACTCGCGAATTGGCTCAGCTGCTGGCCCAGTCACCTCGGGATGCCGGCCTACTCGAGCTGGCCGCTCAGAGCTTGATGCGTCAGAACCGCTATGCCGAGGCTCTATTGGTATTACGCAGGCGTCTGGATCTCGCCGGTGCAACAAGTCACCTGTGGGCTCAGTACGGGGATGCTCTGGACGGCGCGGCCCGAACACCAGAAGCTGCTGAGGCTTATCGCAAAGCTGTGGAACTCCACCCGGCGTCAACGCTGGTTCGATACGGCCTCGGTTATCTTTACTGGAAGCTCTATCGTTACGACGAGGCCGAACGTGAACTGACCGAAGTCTTACGACGCGACCCCAGAGACCCGCGCGCGGCATTCACGCTCGGAGATCTGTATTTAACGAAGGGCGAACCGCAACGCTCCCTGCCGCTACTGGAAACAGCCGCCGCTGCGTACCCTAACGAATTTGATACTAGGTTTGCGTTGGGCCGCGCACTCGTGCTCAGCGGTAACACGACGCGGGGGATCGATGAGTTGCGTGCTGCCATCAAGATCAATGAAGCGATCGCGGATGGCCATTTCCAGCTCGGTCGTGCCTTGCTGCGAGCGGGTTCAGAAGCCGAAGGTAAGCAGGAGTTGAAGAGAGCTCAAGCACTCCACGAAAAGCGACGAGCGGGCGAAGCGGAGCGATTTCAGAAAAAGCTTCCCTGAGGGTTTTATAGCTTTGTCAGAACCGGGAACGGTAGAGGATGTGTGAAAACTCGAATCTTGTTGCTACCAAAGTTCGGCGGGGTCGAGTAGACGGGGTGCTTTCGGGCTGGGGGTGACGAGCACCATCACCTGATTACCGCCCCGTCCCTCACAGAACCGTACGAGCAGTTTTCCCACATACGGCTCTTCAGCTTCCCTTCAGGGCCGACTGTCTGCGGACGGGCCAACTCAGAGGCGGCGAAGCACGTACAAGTCGTGCTTCACTATCGCTACTGGCCACTCCACCCAGGCGAGAGCGTCGCGAAACCGCTCCCAGTTGTAGCTCCGTGTCTGGCTTTGCCGGTTCAGCCATTTATACAGGAGCCGCTCAACCTGGTAGCTGAAGGTGCGGCACATCTCCATGTTGTCAGTGATGGCGTAGTAGTTCAAATGCCCAACAAGTTTCAGTTTGGCTCGGCCCAAGAGCTCGCCTTTCTTTATCCGGCTGCGCTCTCGTTGAAGCCATTCCTTCACCTCTTTCAGTTTCGCGCGATACTTCTTGCTCGCTGTCCTCCGCTTCACCTTAAAGCGACCCTGGCGCGTCTGCCCGCAATAATGCGTGAAGCCCAGAAAATCGAACGTCTCGGGCTTCTGGCTGCGGCGCCCGGTGCGCTCTTCGGCGAAGCCGCCAAACTCCAGCAACTTCGTCTTACTTGGCTCTATCTCCAAGTGAAACTCTGCCAGCCTGGCTTTCATCTCTTTGAGGAACCGTTCGGCTTCCTCTCGATGTTGAAAGCAAGCCAGGAAGTCATCCGCAAATCGAAAGTAATAGGCTTCTCCCCGGCACCTCCGCTTGAACCGCTTCTCAAACCACAAGTCAAGCGTGTAATGCAAGTACACGTTGGATAGAAGCGGCGAAAGGTTTCCGCCTTGCGGCACCCCCTCATCGCTCGCTTTTACCAACCCCTCTTCCATCACGCCGCTCTTCAGCATCCGTACCACCAGCCGCAGCACGCGCTCGTCGCCGATTCGGTGCTTCAGAAACTCGATCAGCCATTTTTGATTAAGATGGTCGAAAAAGCCCTTAATATCCGCCTCAACGACATAGTTCACTTTCCGTTGCTGGATCGTTCGCCCTAACTGGTCCAACGCTTGGTGCTGC
>JACDCK010000240.1 GCA_013817595.1 Pyrinomonadaceae bacterium
ACTTCGCGCCGCTGGCTTTGTCCAGATACTCTACAACCTCCGCTTTCGGCCAGCGGCGTCGAACGTATGCGCGCACTTCCCGAAGCTGACTGGCGTGACTCTGCGCGTCAGTTGAGACGCGCCCATAAACTGCAATGCGTTTTGGCTTCATGTCACCGACCACGCCAGTGACCAGAATTTGCTGATCAATAGCCCTGTGATCAACCGCACAAGATCTAGCACGTTTGTGTCAAGCGCTGACGGGAAAGAACGACGGGACATTTTACCTAGGATGCACGGCGACTGCCTGTGGATTGCTGATCTTCGCTCCGCCCGCCTATAAGGCTTAGCTCGTAGAGACCGCGGAAGCTTACGCCTTCGGCAGATAGCCGAGGGCACAGGAGTCGAGTATTTACCGATGAGCAAAGGCACTGGTTTCGGATCCAGAACAGCCCCTTATTTCTTCGCGCGGCATCTTGCCACAAAACGCTCCGCTCAAACAACTTACCTGATCTAGTTTCGAAACATCTGTCCCAACACTACCCTTTTTCTTGGCTGCAACGACGGGGCGTTCCTCAGTGCAGGAGTCCGTTGCATCTGGAGCGGGCGACTCGAAGCGACCCCAAATACCGGCTGATGGCGCTGGTGGATCCGGATTTGGAGCCGCTGTGGGATTCGCTCGCGGCGGATTGGAGTGGCCCGCCGAAGAAACGGGCGCAAAACCGAATGAGCTACTGACCTCTCTTCGGAGGACGGTTACCCATTTTGACTGCCTCCTCCTCGGTCATGTATTTCCCTTGCTTTGTCTTCCCGTAGTAGCGGGAGCCTTCGCGATGGAACACGTGGGACTCGGTATTCACCCACACCATGCCATGGCCACCGCCCGGCACGGGAGCGGCGTTGGCCACCACTTCCGTCGCGTTTCCGTCCGGCATTGGGGTCGTGGCAGCAGCGGGAACCGGGGTGGCGGTTGGCTTGTTGAAGAACCGCCCAAGCATATTCGGTTTGGGCGTCGCGGTTGCCCCCGGAGCGGGCGCGACGGGAGTTACAGCGGGCGTCATCGCCGGCTCAGCCACTGCCGTCGCTTTCTTCCTGTGCGAACGACTCTTTGCAGCGGGAGACTCTGCCGCGGCTGGCGCGCCTGACGCAGCCGGTGAAGCTTCCGCGGTCATCGCCTCGCCTCTTTTACCAGAACGGTGTCGGGACGGCGTCGGGGATAGTGCGGGGGATGGATTCGCAGTCGCAGAGCCAGCGACTGGAGTCGGTGAGGCGTGCGCTTTGCGAGTGCGATGTTTTGCAGGCGAAGGCGAAGCCGCCGGAGACTCGTTAGGGGTGGGTGCTTGAGCGACGGCCCATTCGCTACCAAGCAAACTGATCACTACAGAAAGAACAGTTAAAGGAAGGCGCATAATCCGACGTTAAGACGCGTCCTGATAGAATCAACCTCGGAATTAGTGCCTCTGCGCGATCTCAAGTCGCCGGTCCCCGTTGCCTGGAACAGGAGCTGGAGCAGAATTAGGAATTGCAGGGCGGGCGCGTCGCCTCCCCACTTTTAATCTACCTTTGAACGTCGACAGCCTAGCTGCCGAAACCGCCTAGCTTGCCTTTAAGCATGTCGCCGGCTTGTGCCGCCATTCCGCTGGTATCGCCAGCG
The DNA here is from genome assembly GCA_013817595.1 of Pyrinomonadaceae bacterium. Lineage (GTDB taxonomy): Bacteria > Acidobacteriota > Blastocatellia > Pyrinomonadales > Pyrinomonadaceae > PSRF01. Next base: position 1,634 of record JACDCK010000240.1, read on the forward strand.
AGGGCGGCATCCACCTGGCCTGCGAGCGCGGGTGGTAACTTCGATTTAAGGAAGTCGATCGCCGTCTGCGCGGCTTTTTGAGCGTTCTCTTGGCTGATACCCGTTTTCTGCACAATCAGGTCAATGAGTTGTTCCATTTTATATTCTCGTCCCGCTCGCGAGGAAAGAAAGAGGATTATCCAGCGGATTATTGGGGCTATGCCGGGCGGCATTCGCGAGCAGCTCCCATGCGTTTCGTCCCAATGGCTGCCGTGCGAGGATGAATAATTGACCGGCGCAGTTGCATTGGGCGGCTAAACCAGGCACGAAGATGCAATCCCCCTGAAGCGCGAACTTTCCAATCGGCGGGGACGCGGCCTGTTTTAGGATTAGAGAAGCCCAATTTCATCGGTAAACCTTTATAAATGCTAATGCTTACGCTGGCTTGTGGCGTGGTAAGACTCCGACTGGGGCGTTGCCGTCCGGTGCGTTCGCGTGGAGAATGCGTTTCAAGGGATTGCCCAACCTCCGAAGCGAGGGAGTTAGCTTAAGGGCTAACCTCGAAATAGCTGCCACTCTTTACCATCTAATTCGGAACCGGCGTCCGTCGTCCATAACGCCTTCGCCACTGCCGTGCATCACATCCGCGTCGCTGCCCCATTTTCTGAGCGTCTTGATCGCTTCCTCACGGATCGCGACTCGCATTTCTAACAACGGGCGCTTCGCCATGATGAAACATTCGGCTTAACTGCGCCGCGATTCAAACGCGACGACTTTCTTCACATCGGGAACATCTGCATATAAATCAATAGCTTTTTATGCGCAACTTCCGGCCTCGTCTTTTCTCTCTACAGACAACAGTGAATTAGGCAGGGTGATTTCTATGCACTTGCGTGTGTTTCGCTACAACCTCTGCTGCTCTGCCGTGCCGTTCGCCTTCTTCTATTCGCCAGGTTCAGCGGAACTTGTGAGAGGCAATTTCTTGCTATGGCCCGACGCAATTTAGTTCGCGCCATGAGAATCTTGCTTGGCTGGGCAGTGGCCGCCGTGGCGTTAACGCCCCCGACCTCGTCCTACTCGCAAAGCGAGATGGGGCGGTATCAACTCGTGGAACTCCGCGAACCCCTGGTGCCCGGCGGCGTGCATATGGTGTTGCGAATAGACACGGCTACTGGCCAGGTCTGGAAGCTAATGACTGCCACTCTTCCGATCCCGAAAGAGCAACAGTTTCACCCGAGCGTAAAATCGGTTAGCGCTGAAGGATGGGTGCTGATCGACGAAGACATCGGCAAGGCGATAAAAGCGCAGCGGGAGATGATGGAAAAAGTGTCGCAGCGTCCGAATCCTTGAGGGACGGTCGCCGGAGCGCAGATTATCTCCGCGCCTATACGGACTCTTGGTCCGTTCCTTGATTCCAGGTGCTTACCCACCGCGAGTTCGCCGATAAACCGCGCTGTTCGCTCCCGCGCTTCGTTTCGGAGTCCGGGGTTTTGTTCCGCGCCCGGATGCGTTTGGCGATATCGTATTCATCGCCACACATAAAACACACAGGCTGCGCTACCCGGTAACGGGATGAATTGCGCCGGAACTTTCTGGCAACAGAAAACCTGGCGTGAAATTTTCTGGTGAACGGCGCTACCATTTTCCCTCCCAAGGATTTCGCTCGGGAGCAAGCTTCTTCAATTCTTTGGCGAAATCCTCGAATGCTTCCCGTTGGAGCGGATGGCTGAGGCTGCGGCGTGATTCGAAAACAGTGACGCGGGTGCGAACAGCAGACCGGGTTGCAACGGTGACGTTGGAGTCGAATGCACCGATATCCCAAAGATCACCGCGCGCATGCCCATCATAGTCCCAGTCGAATTGAGCTGGTGCTCCCCCGGACGAGAGGTTAATTCCAGCTCCAATCGCCGGAGACACTGTAGGGGTTGTTTTAAGTCGAACATCATCGGTCGATGGAGCAACAAAGATTTGGGATGGGGTGTAAGCAGTGGAAATATTATTCGTTCCTTTAACCACCTTATTAGAGGCAGAGAACGGGAAGGCCCCATCAGAGCGTGAAGTCGCCAGATTATTACCATGTGACGAATCAGATTGATTGAATGAGTACAACGCGGTCGTGCGAACAAAGAGGTTATTAAAGCACCTGCCTCTGTTTGGTATGATCCGGTCACCCTTTTTTTGCTTGAACCTGAATCCGATAGGTGCGACCCCCGATGGCACGTCGTAGATTGTATTGTTGTAGACACTGGTGTCAGGGGCGCTCAGGCGGCATTGGATTCGGGAGCGTAAGAAAATGTTGTTCCGTATTACCCAGTTTCCCCAATCAGGAGTGATAGTTGCAGAATTGACTGTCGTTCCTTCCGTCATAAAGAACTGAGCAGTGCAGTCGATAATCTTGTTCTTCTCAAACACCAGATTCTTCACCGGGACCGCCCCAGAGGTG
>JACDCK010000241.1 GCA_013817595.1 Pyrinomonadaceae bacterium
ATCATGAGCTCTTCGCCGTCAATCTTGATCTCTGAACCGCTGTACTTACCGAACAGCACCCGGTCTCCCTTTTTGACGTCCAGCGTCTGTCTGACGCCATCGTCCTTGTATTTGCCGTCGCCGGCTGCCACGACTTCACCTTCCTGGGGTTTTTCCTTCGCAGTGTCAGGAATGATGATGCCGCCGCGAACCTGTTCACCCTCTTCAATTCGGCGCACAATCACGCGGTCATGAAGAGGTTTGATATTCGTTGCCATAATCTTTTTTCTCCTTTAGATTTCGCTGTATAACTTCGTTTAAGAGCGTCCACTCTATGTGTTAGCACTCACCGTGGATGAGTGCCAAGAATAATGCCTCTTTGAACCGATTGTCAACCTGGGCCTGGGTTTGCAGGGTTGAGCCCAGGAAGTGGTCAGCGGGATGAGCGCTTGGCGGAACGGGCCTGAGAACGCGCGTTCTTGTGGTAAGCCGTGACACGCTTGGAGAGGGTGTTACGGTGAATACCAAGTACTTTTGCGGTATTGGAGAGATGTTTCTTATGCCGTGCGAGCGCTTTCTCGATGTAGAGTCTCTCGAATTCAGCAACGGCTTCGTCCAGCAAGATCTGGCCGTCCAGCATTTCCTCTATTAGAACTTCAAGTTTGGCGTGTATCTGCACCGGACTGGTTAGCAACCGTCTATTAACTAAAATCCGAAGATCAACCCAGGTATTAAAGATCTCCTCCGGTAATGAGCTTGTAGGCTTCGAGGTAGCGACCGGTGGTTGCCTCGGCTATGTCTGAAGGTATGGGTGGAGCGGGTGGCTTCTTATCCCAACTGAGAGTCTCTAGATAATCTCGCACGAATTGCTTGTCGAATGATTGCTGAGATTTTCCTGGCATGTAGGATTTCAGTGGCCAGAAACGAGAAGAATCGGGAGTAAGCGCTTCGTCGATAAGAATTGTATGACCGTCCCTGCCGCGCCCAAACTCAAACTTGGTGTCCGCGATTATTATTCCGCGACCACGCGCATAGTGGCGCGCTTCATTGTAGAGCCTGAGTGAAGTTTCACGAAGGATTACAGTGGTCTGCTCGCCGAGCAACTCGCGGACCTGCGCCTCGCTGATGTTTTCATCGTGACCTTCTTCGGCCTTAGTTGCAGGTGTGAAAATGGGCTCGGGCAGTTCTGCCGACTCCTGCAAGTCTGGGGGAAGTTTATGTCCACAGACTTCTCCCGTTCGTACATAATCCTTCCACCCAGATCCGGATAGATATCCCCGCACCACGCATTCCACAGGAAACACCTCAGCTCGCCTGACTAACATTGAACGGCCATTAAGCTCGTCGAAGTGTCGGCGAACGACATCCGGCATGCGTTCCACGTCAGTAGTTGCCATGTGGTTAGGCACGACGTGACTAAGCCTTTCAAACCAAAATCGTGAGAGCGCGATCAGCACTTCGCCTTTGCGCCGAATCGGTGTGGGCAGAACGCTATCGAATGCGGAAATCCGATCGGTGGCTACGATCAACAAATGTTCGTCGTCAACTGCGTATACATCCCGGACTTTCCCCCTTCGTTCTAACTTAAGATCGGAAAGAGATGTTTGCAGTAGAGTGGCGGCACCCATCATTTGTGGCTGGCTCGAGTCAATCAAGTTTGATTAGGAGCGAGCCGGATTTTGCTCGCGCACAAAACCTTTGTCAAGCTAACCAGAGATTTATGTTGAACTATCTAAATGTTGAGTGCTGATCGGAGTCGTCTGATCTGGGCAGCATGATTGTGAGCGTGCTCAGCATAGATCGTTAACCAGGCTTCCGCGGTGTAGCGTCCACTCTCTGTGTGTTTACCTTCGCGTCGCCAATCTTCCTCAGACATGAGCGCGAGCACTTGAGCGGTCGTTGCACGCGCCGCACGAAATGCGTCGAGCGCCGGGCTGGGGTCCCGCTCGTTGTACTTGAGATGGATGGCGAACTGATCTTGATCGTAACCTTGAATTACCGGCCGGTCTTCGACCAGTAATTGTCGGAGCCTATGCGCAGAAGTGCTTTCGCTGTCTGCGAGGTGATGGATTATCTCGCAGGCGGTCCATTTTCCTGGTAGGGGCCGAGCCGTTAGCAGCTCGGTGGGAAAATCCTTTAGAGCGTCCGACACTTCATTGTATCCGGCATCATATTTCGCCATCAGTTTGCTTCGCTCTTCTGGGTTCATATTTCAACTCCTTTCTTTTTTGGGCCATTCTAATCCATATCGGTGCACGAATCGCGATTTGGAGCCTGAGGTTCTAGTGCCGGGCCGGAATCTGGCGCAAATGGTGCGCGAACCGCGGTTTGATCAAGGCTCAAGCCTGAGCTTCCCCACTAAAGTTATGAACGGAAATGGGGAAACGGAAACCGCTCCTTGAATCCAGCTTAAGCCGCTACGATAAAACCAGACAGCGACCAATCGTCACGCGAGTGGACAACTCGGCTGATCCGCCCCCCACTTTAAGGCCTATTTTAAGGCCTTTTGGCTTGAGCCCGCGAAACTTAGAGCTTGAGTTTAGCTCTTTTGTCTTGTACTATTCTTCCCGTTCGACTTGCACCAACCCTTTAGTCAAACCACCTGAGCCTCCTGCCTGTCAGTTTCAGACTGGATCACTCTATGGGAACAGCCACTGACAGACAGAAAACCGCCAAAGACACCCATCCTGAAGTCGAGCCCGGCGAGCGCAAAATTTCATTGCTCGTTGTGGAAGATGACGAAAACATTTCTACGGCGATCAGCGAGTATTTCTCTCGCGCAGGTTATCAGGTAAAGTCGGCTGAAGATGGCATTACCGGGGTTAAGAGGGCATTGGAAGATCCTCCGGATGCCGTAGTACTTGATTTGATGCTGCCAAAAATGGACGGCCTAGCTGTTTGCAAAGAGCTAAGGGAGAAGGTCGGTTACGTGCCGATACTAATGCTCACTGCGAAGGATGACATAGTCGACAAAGTTCTCGGTCTGGAAATGGGCGCGGATGATTACATCACCAAGCCTTTTAGTCTCCGTGAGCTTGAAGCCCGGATCAAAACCGTCTTACGACGAACCAGAAGAGCATCGAATTCTGACGCCAGAGATGAGGCGCCCATCGTTCGCGGCAAGCTTCGAATCGATCCGGCGCGTCGAGAAGTGACAATTGGAGAGCGCCAGGTTGAACTGACTCCCAAAGAGTTTGATCTCCTGCGCCTTTTCGCATCCAACCCTGGGAGGGTGTTTCCTCGTAAGTACCTGCTTGAAAAAATCTGGGATTATTCCTATGAAGGCTATGACCGCACTATCGATTCCCACATCAATCGGTTGCGGGCAAAGATTGAGGATAATCCGGAGAATCCCCAGATGGTTCTAACCGTGTGGGGAATTGGCTATAAGTTCACTGACGAACAGTAGCTTCGTTAGTCGGCGTGCCATCCCGCCATCAGCAGAATTCAAGATTGACTCTCTAACCGATGGGGGCCTTTGGGCCGGCGGCTACGCATCCTACCCCGGTACGTAAAGGGAGCTGGATCGCGCCAGGCTTTTCACAATTCACCATTACGATTTACTATTCAAGAATCGCATGCCTTTCAAACTGCAATCGGAATATCGGCCGAAGGGCGATCAGCCGCAAGCTATCGAAGCCCTCATACGGGGCCTCGAAGATGGCGCCAAGGACCAGGTGCTGTTGGGGATAACCGGCAGCGGCAAGACTTTCACCGTAGCCAGTGTGATTCAGCAGACGCAACGCCCGGCGCTGGTTCTAGCTCACAACAAGACCTTGGCCGCGCAGCTCTACCAGGAGTTCAAGTCTCTCTTCCCGGAGAACGCGGTCGAGTACTTTGTCTCTTACTATGACTACTATCAGCCGGAGGCGTACGTCCCGGCGTCGGATGTCTATGTCGAAAAAGAGGCAACCATCAATGAAGAAATTGATCGCTTGCGGATGTCGGCTACCCGCGCGCTGTTTGAGCGGCGGGATGTAATTGTGGTCGCTAGTGTGTCCTGCATTTACGGACTAGGCGACCCGGATGCTTACTACGGCATGTTGCTCTTTTTGGAGCCGGGCGCCCGCATTT
>JACDCK010000242.1 GCA_013817595.1 Pyrinomonadaceae bacterium
GCGTTCAATGGCTTGGCGAGTTTCGCGCACGGAACGGGATTGATGGCATAACGCGCAAACGGATAGAACTTCATGAACAGCCGGTACTTGAGGATCATCTCTCGATAAGTTGCCATCTCCAGTTTTTCTCACCTTAACAAATCCAACCGCGTTAGGGCGCAGTCTTATTCCATTCCGCGCGACTCGGTGTATCGCAGGCGACGCTTTCTGAAATCTCAGTCAAGTAAGCAGATGGCTCTGAGTTGCCACCCTAAAGATACTGCAGTCCGGTCAACCGGTTGAAGTCAGCCGACTCATCGAGCCTGACGGACAAGGAACTTGCCCAGGGGAACAGCTTTGATTCTAAACAGTATTGGCGGTTTTCAATCGAGTCTTCCTGTAACCAAACAGGACCATTGCGACCGGCACGAGCAAGGCGAGATTGCGCAGGGCCGTCTTCACTCCCAACTGGCTGGCGATGATTCCTCCGAAGCAGCCGCATTCAAGCGGCTCACCATTTAGAGCGTAGACGTAGTAGAGCGCGTATCCGGTAAAGCCAATCAACAATGCACCTGCTGCCAAAGCGCCAATGCGAACCGTGCGCGGGAATAACAGCATGACGGCGGTAATTATCTCGGCGGTAATTACCGCAATAGTAGTGGGCCACATCCAGCGTTGGTAGTTGAAGCCCGAAGCGCTGAGCAGCTCAGAGACATTCGCGGCAAACACTTTCACCACTGCGAGCTTCGCGCCGGCGGTGAAAAGAAATAGCGCTGCCAATCCGAAGCGGCTGATATGTACCAGCCACTTGAGAAAGGACAAGCGGCGAGGCGCGAAGGATGAAATATGAGACGCTACTCCCGTCGTCGATCCTTCAGTGGTTTTTCGATCAGTAAACGTTAGTTCGGTCTTCACAGCGTTCCCATCCTTTTTCCTTTTTGTACGCCACCAAAGCGACCCCCTCCCCGCTGCGCCTTAGCCAGGTCAACTGACTTCTTAGTTCGTGGCCATTCGACTTGCTGAGCGTCTATTTATAGGTCATTCCAGCAGCGGCTTCACAGTGGCTTCAAGAACCACCCGGTCCCGCGCGCCAATGATCTTCTGCCGGATGCGCCCTTCGCGATCAATGATCAACGTCGTCGGCAGGCTAGGGATACCACCCAACCTCGACTGAACCCCTTCGCCACCAAGCAGAACTGTGTAGTCTTGTCTGATCTCGTTCTGAAATTCTCTAACGCCGTCAGGCGTATCGTCCCACGAAACGCCGATGACACTCAGCCCGCGTTCTCCAAGTTCGCGTTGCATCGCGCTGAGGTCCGGGATCTCTGCACGGCAAGGCACACACCAAGTCGCCCAGAAGTTCAGAAGCACGACGCGACCGCGCAGACTGCTCAAGCGAAGTGGGTTACCCGCTAACGTCTGCAATTCGATATCGGGCACAGGGACAAAGGAGTCGCTACTTTTTACAGGGTCAGCAGCCTTCGAATCGGCAGTACGCGCCGCCGTAGTTGGTACTTTGATCCGCGCTTCGAGGTTCGGGATGATGGATGCCAGCCGCGAGCTTGCCAACAGAGTCGCTCGACCGCTCGCGACCAGCGCTCCAATCGCGATTAGTACCACGCCCGAGAAAACTTCAACCTTATGCAGATGTCGGCGGAAACGTTGGTAGAAGCTTAAAAACTGGTTGATACCGAGACCCGTCAGAAGAAATGGCACGGCCAGACCCGCGGAGTAAAAGGAGGATAGTACCAGTCCGCTCTTCCAACCGCCGCTCGTCGCCGCGAGACCAATAATACCTCCAAGAATGGGACCAATACACGGAGTCCATCCGGCGGCAAAGGCTACGCCCAGCGTTAATGATCCCAGCGGGCCGCGTGGTTTGCGTTGAGAGAAGCGACGCGTATCTTTGTAAAGCGCGCCGATTTTTAGCAGACCGATCAATTGCAAACCGAAAATGATGATGATGACTCCGCCGGCTATGCGGACCCACGGATTCGATATGATTGATGCTCCAAGCCACCCTGCCGCGGAGCCAAGTGAAACAAAGATCAGGGATAAGCCGGCATTGAAGGCAAACGAGTTAATTAACACCGCCGTACGAGCGGAAGCGCGGGAGCCACCCTCCTCCTTCAAACGGTCAATGCTGACGCCGGAGATCAGCGACACATATCCCGGAACCAGCGGCAGTACGCACGGCGACAGAAAAGAAGCAACACCTGCGATGAATGCTATAGCAACCGTGATATTCGCAGCTTCCATATTCCTGTTTACCTTCCAAGACTATCGACTAATATTGGTTTCCTGCTTCCTTCGGAGTGACGATTGCGCGCTGCCCTTTCGGTCGCGACGGGGGACGACCGAAGTTACTTCGGCGCCCATACCATTCGATCGCCACAATACTCGACAGGGCCAGCGTGACCGCGGCTGAAAGCAGGCAGTACTGGCAAAAGGCGTGAAGGATGAACGCCTGCACAAACAACAGCCAGAGCGTGGTCGCCAGCATCATCGCCACGACCGCAGCCAGCAGACGCTTGGTCCACCCATGTCCGAACGCAGCCAGTGTCGCCAAACTAAAGACAATGAAATAGGCCAGCGCGCCCAATCCCGCCACAGGTACACCGCCGATGCTGGCGTAGGCGCTGCCGAGCACTTCGGAACATCCCGACGTCACTGTGCATCTGACGCTGTTGCCCGTCAGATGTTCGACTGTCAGGTAAAGCGCATCAGCCAGGCCCGCTAGCGACCCCAACGCCGCTACTGCGTAATTCCGAGCGCTTGCCGGGCGGTGGGAACCTGTCGTCTCGTTTCTCTTACTGTTCACTTTCTTTCCTCTCTCGCTATTTGCCGGCCAGCAAATCCAGCATCTTGTTGATCTCCGTAGTCGGCAGCTTGCAGTTGTAGTTAAGACAGACGTAAGCCGTGGCTTTGCCATCGCGGCTCGACTGGTATTTCGTGAACGCCGCCAGCCGCGTGATCTCAGGCTCCTTTTGATCGGTCGGCTTGAGCAGCACGACCTTGTTAGGTATGAACCTTATTCTCAACGCGTTGAGCATGGCCCTGGTATCTTCCGCCTGAGAACCGCCCGCAATCACGACTTCATAGGAAGGACCAATCCCGAAATCCAGGGCCACCATGAGTTGCGTGCTAGCTGACGGCGACGACTTGATTTCACCGGAAAAGGCGCGCCCGATGGCCGCAGCTTTTTGCTCGAAATCTGTGTTGGCGGTGATTCTCCCGAGCCGGAGGAGGTTCAGCATTGCGACAGAGTTGCCGGAAGGGATCGCGCCGTCGTAAATCTCCTTGCTGCGGACCAGCAAGGCTTCGCCGTCATCCGCCGAGAAATAGAAGCCACCGCGATTCGCGTCCCAAAAATGTTTGAGCAGCTCGTTATTCAGGTCCAGAGCTGCGCGCAGATAGTTAATTTGGAATGTTGCCTCATGAAGTTCCAGCAAGCCCCAAATAAGAAAGGCATAATCCTCCGCGTGGGCTTTGATGTTCGCCTGTCCGTCTCGGTAGCGGTGCAGTAGACGGCCATCAGACGTACGTACATTTCTTTGGATGAAATCGGCGGCGCGCATCGCGGCTTCCAGGTACTTCGGTTCATTGAAGGCCTGAGCTCCCTTGGCCAACGCCGCGATCATAAGCCCGTTCCAGTCAACCAGAATCTTGTCGTCTTTTCCCGGGTGTATGCGCTTTTCCCGCACGGCGAAGAGCTTCTGGCGCGACAACTCCAGACGGTTCCGCAACTGTTGCTCCGGCAGCTTAAGGTCGGCAGCGGTCTCTCTGAGCGGCTTGCTCAGATACAGGATGTTCGTGCCGGGTTTATTCCCCGTTGATTGCTCCGTGAAGTTGCCGCCGCTCTGGACGCCGAAGACCTTGACGAATAAGTCAGCGTCCTCCTTACCTAAAGCTTGCCGAATTTCTTTCTCTGACCAGAGATAAAACTTTCCTTCCTCGCCTTCGCTGTCGGCATCCTCGGCGGAATAGAAACCGCCTGACGCCGAAGTCATATCACGCAGGACATAAGTAAAAATCTCCCGCGCGGTTTCCTCATATTCCTCCTTGCCGGTTGC
>JACDCK010000046.1 GCA_013817595.1 Pyrinomonadaceae bacterium
GTTACGAGAAACGTCCTCGCCTTCGTCCTGCCGGCGATAGACTGGAAGAGCTTCGAGTGCCCTAACCAGGAATCCCAGCACTGGAATTTTGAATAGCGGCGCCTTCGCCAGAAAAGAAACGCGACGCGGCGCCAGACAAAGTAGGAAGGCCGGATCTACCAGCGCATTCGGGTGGTTGAGAACGAAGATAACCGGACTTTTCCGCGGTACGTTTTCGAGGCCGTCGACTTCGACACGCCGAAAATATACGCGGAAGGCGAATCTCAATAGGGCAACAATAATTCGGCGGGTCATCTAAAAGGTATTGTAGCGGTTTCTTGGCAGAACCGGAGCAGGTCCAGTGTAGCCTTGAAGAAAAACAAAGTTGGTGAAGCTACGCTGGAGCGGGGGCGCGCTACGCTTTGCCCACCTTCCCAACCGGCAAATTTCCTGGGCTCGAAATGGCAGTTCAAGGTTGAGCCCAAGCAGCTTGAGCAAGGGCGCTTCGCTTTGCCACTTCTTGACCTGCAAATTATCGTAGGTCGTTTTTGGTTTTCACCCAGCCTCTACCGCTCCCCGTTCTGACAGAGTTCGCTGAGAGACCCCGCAGCTCAGACCCGGTCGCTACCGCTCGCCGTTCTGACGTGTAATAATAGTCACGCTTTCCCACGAACAATTCTTAGCTAGCGGAGAAGACTTTTATGAAGCGCTTTGTTATCTCGATTTCTGTTCTCTTGATTGCGTTCGCGCCAATAGTCGTGGCGCAAGAGACTCGGCGGTTTACCATTGAAGAGCTGTTGAAGGTGCGTCGCGTGGGGGATCCGCAAGTCTCACCTGACGGCAAAAGTCTGGCCTTCGCGATCGGCGATGTGAACTTCGACGCTAACCGGACGGTGACGCATATCTACGTCATGCCACTGGCAAGCGGGGCCGAGATAAAGCGACTGACAAGTGGTGACAGCTCAGCTAGCGGACCCCGTTGGTCACCTGATGGCAGAAAGATCGCTTACGTTACCGGTGGCCAGATCTGGGTTATGGACCACGACGGGGACGACAAGGAACAAGTAACTAAAATCTCCACCGGCGCCTCAGGTCCGGTTTGGTCGCCTGACGGGAAATCGATTGCGTTTACCTCAGAAGTTTATCCGGAGTGTACGAATGAGGATTGCAACCGGCAAAAAGAAGAACAAGCCGCGAAGAGCAAAGTAAAGGCTCATCTCACCGATCGCCTTCTATATCGCCACTGGGTGGAATGGCGCGACGTCAAGCGCACTCACGTTTTCGTTATCGGCAGCAATGGCGGTGAAGCACGCGATCTAACGCCGGGCGATTTCGACGCACCGCCCTACGCCGTGGCAGGCGATATTGACTATTCGTTCTCGCCGGATTCGAAGGAACTTGCTTACCTGCGCAATCCCGATAAGGTTGAAGCAATCTCCACTAACAGCGACGTCTATATCGTGTCAACCGCGGGTGGCGCCGCCAAAAACATCACGGTTCGAAACCGTGGTTATGAAGACAGCCCGATCTATACGAAGGACGGCAAATATATTCTTTATCGTTCGCAAGCAACGGCTAGCTTTGAGGCGGATCGCTGGCGCCTGATGAGTTACAACCGCGCGACCGGCGCCAACACTGAGCTGCTCAGGGGCTTCGACCTAAACGTGGAAGATATGTTGTTGTCGTCCGACGGTACCACTGCTTACTTCATCGCCGGCGAGCGCGGGCTTCATCCGGTTTACAAGGTCGCCTCGACCGGCGGCGCCGCTCAAAGAATTCTAAACAACGTGTTCGCAACCAATCTTCAGATCACACCTGACGGACGGACGCTTATTTTTGCGCACAGTTCGCTGGCCGCGCCACCGGAGATCTATAGAGTTGATCAAGACGGCAGTGGTCTGGGACCTCTGACGCGAGTAAATGCGGAAATCATGTCGCGCGCTGCTCTTAAAGAGGCGGAAGAGATGGAGTGGACGGGCGCGCTCGGTAAAAAAATACATGGCTTCCTGCTGAAGCCAACGAACTTTGATCCAAATCGAAAATATCCGCTGGCGATTTTGATCCACGGCGGACCACAAAGCGCCTGGAACAATAACTGGAGCTACCGCTGGAATCCTCAGATCTTCACCGACGCCGGGTATGTCGTCTTCATGCCAAACCCCCGTGGCTCTTTGGGCTATGGCCAGCAGTTCGTTAACGAGATCAGTGCTGACTGGGGCGGCAAGGTATTCATCGATCTGAAAAACGGCGTGGCTGAAGTGCTCCGTCGCAATAGCAACGTTGATAAGAATCGTATCGGTGGCGCTGGTGGGTCGTACGGCGGCTACATGGTCGATTGGATCCTTGGCCATAACAACGATCCGCGTTTCAAGTTCAAAGCACTCGTTTCCCACGCTGGTGTTTACAACTTAACCAGCATGTATGGCGCGACTGAGGAACTTTGGTTTGTAGAATGGGAGTTTAGAGGCACGCCCTGGTCCAACCCTACGATGTATCAGCGCTGGTCGCCACACATGTACGTGCAGAATTTCAACACACCGACCCTGGTCACCGCGGGCGAGCTTGACTACCGAGTGCCTTACACCGAGAGCCTCCAACTCTTCACTGCGTTGCAGCGGAAGGGTGTGGAGTCAAAACTGCTCGTCTTCCCGGACGAAGGCCACTGGATTCTAAAACCGCAAAACTCTGAGCTTTGGTATCGGACGGTGCTTGAGTGGTTTGATAAGCACTTGAAGTGACGGGGCGGAATGCAAGCTCAAGGGAGCGCCGGTAAAGCGGGGGGCTTTCGCGGCGCAGTCAACACCGAGTGTTCGCGAATTGCAGCCCAGGGTTTCCTACCCTGGGCTTCGACGAAAAGAATTCATAATAACGCCGAAGGTGTTGGCGAATGGCGCGGCAAACCCGTCGCGAACTCCTTCAGAGTTAAGCATATTATTGATGGGCGGTAATCCCAGGGTAGGAAACCCTGGCTGCAATTAGCCAACGCCTTCGGCGTATGAGGTGACCATGTCTCCCGATGACATTGCACAATGTCTCAAATCGATAGAGACGGGTGGCACGCTCCTTACGTTTTAGACTTCACTGGTAATGAAAGAACCCAAGCTCGATCACCTTTCCATCCGCCGACGGCCCGAAGGCCAACCCCTCATGCACCAGAATTGGGGCAAGCTCCTCTTCATGCATTGGCGCATCGATGAGAAGTTGCTCCGTCCTTTGATTCCAAAAGCTCTCGAAATTGACACCTTCGGTGGTTCGGCCTGGATTGCCGTTGCTCCGTTTACCATGTGGGACATCCGCCCTTTCCCGCCTTTCCTTCCTGCAGTGCCCCGGCTAAGCGCGATGCATGAGTTGAATGTGCGTACTTACGTCCACTTCGATCGCATGCCTGGTGTGTGGTTCTTTTCGCTCGATTGCAACAGCGCCGCGGCCGTGTTGGGGGCCCGAACATTCTTTCATTTGCCGTACTACAACGCGGACATCGAGCTGGAACAGGAAGGAAAAACTATCCATTACGCCTTGAGTCGCACGGAAGATCCGCCAGCTGAATTTAATGTTTCGTGGAAGATTGGCGAGTCACTTCGCTACACGCATCCCGGCTCGTTGGAGTTTTTTCTAACTGAGCGGTACTGCCTATACAGTGAAGCCAATGACGAGATATATCGCTCGCGCATTTACCACCAGCCGTGGCCACTGCAGAAAGCCTCACTCGTCTCCTTCGAGTCAACCATGATCGAGTCACATGGTCTGCGGACTCCCGAGGGAGATCCGCTGCTCCATTACGCCGAAAAAATTAGTGTTGAGATCTGGCCGTTGGAGATGTTGGCTAGCAAGCCGTTAGGCAACACCAGCCCAGCGCCAAAGGAGCCAAGCCTGGGGACAACGCCCAGTTGGATAAGTTACATGTATTGAGCGCTGACGGCGCGGAATGTGTTCTGGTGTTATTCAACTGGGAAGGATGTCGGCCGCTTGCACCGCCTCGCCCAAAGCGCGTCAGACGACGGCAATCACAACTTTCGGTAGTATTCCTTGGCAACTTGCGTCACCCTCACTACGTAATCCGTTTTGCCGTTAGTAAACGCAACTCTGTCGTTTGGACAATTGTCAGCAAGCCTCAACTTCAGCGCCTCGTATTCTTTGGCAACCTCCGGATGCTCGATTAAGTAGTCTCGGAAGAGCAAGCGCTCCCAATGCGCAAAGTCTTTCTCCACCATGTGAATGTGATGAGTGCGGACTCCAGCAGCATCTCGCTTGATGAACCACGCATAGAAAGGAGGGCCGTCATCGCCGCGCGTTGGCCGCCAGAAGTAGTCGTAGCCTTGGGCTTCCAGAACCGGAACGATTCTGCTTTTGGTCTCTTCCAAAGATCTCACTTCCACCAGCATGTCGACGATTGGTTTGGCAGCCAAGCAAGGTATGGCCGTGCTGCCAAAGTGCTCGATCCTTCCAATCATCTCTCGGGGCAGACTACCGAAAAGATGGTCTCTCTCTTGTGCAAACATCCTCGGCCAGTTGGGATCGTAGGGGACAATGGAAACGCGTTCTCGCAGCACTCTTTCGATGCGTTCAGCAAGTGTTTCCATCATTAGGTAGTAGGCCTGTTTGGACTCCGGCACATCATCCCGGAGTGATCGAATTTAAATCCCTTCGGGATTCGAAAACATATTGAACTTGACCTCAAGCTCCAACTGACGCACTAACGAAACGCGCAGCCTATTCCGCTCTTTCCAGCGGAGGCAGAACTGCTTCAAAATCTTCCGCGAAACGCGTTGTGTACTGAGTTAAGAGTTCCTGCACGCGTTCGAGTTTCTTAGAGCGCACAATCAAACCGGCGTGATGCTTCTTCTTCACCCGGCAGACAACTTCCGGATCGTCGTAGCTGGAGGTATCCGGGTATTCCTGCTTCGCCAGGGACAAGACGATGCCCGCATATTCCTTCCTCGCGGGTAAAAGCTTCGCGGCAGCCGGTTTGTCCGCCAGCTCAAGCCTCGCCCACTCGCGCCACAGGTTTACGCCCGACGCTGCTTCAAGCACATCAGCGATGTAGGCGCCTCCCACACGAGCCGCAACTTCCAGAAAATAAAACTCACCATCCGCGGTGCTCCTGATAAACTCGGCGTGGGCCGCACCCGTTTCCAGACCCAGCGCCTTAAGCAACTTCCGGTTGATCTCGAAGAGTTTTTTCTCGTCGTCCGCTCCGCGAAGGATGGTGTGAGAAATATAAGCTCCGCCTTTGTGCGCCACATCCATGGGTGACCGGCCATACTTATTCGCGCCGGCGAAAATCACTCTCGCATTGCTGACCAGCGAATCAACATGGAAGACATCGCCGGGGATAAACCGCGAAAGGAGGTAGTGAGGAGAGTGTTCGCGAAGTCGTTCGCGCCGGTCGAGTTCGTCAATCGCGCGCCACACATCTCCTGGCTCCTGTCCTTTCTTGATGCCGATTGCGGAAACGTCTGAGCGCGGTTTAATTACCCACGGCGGAGGAATTCGGTCGACAAAGTCACGGACCTCATCGTGATTCACTAGGGGAACGAAATCCGGCAAGTTGATTCCGGCTTCCTTGACTTTGGCGCTCATGGCCAATTTATCGCGGAAGAGTCGCGCCGTTGCACTGCTCATTCCGGATAGACAGAAGTGCTCACGGATTTGGGCCGCGGTAATAACGTCAAACTCTTCCAGTGCCACGATCCGATCGATTTTGGTCTGGCGGGCCAGCAGGCTTACTAGATGAATAAACAGGTCGGGACCGGCATCGTTGGGTAAGGCAACGAGATCGTCGAGGCTTTCACGCGGCCAGTCTTCGCCCAACGTCTTTTCTTTGGTAATGAGGACCACCTGACAGCCGCGACTCTTGCATTCGCGAATAAAATCGACGCCTTTGAAATAGGTCGCCAGGCAAACCACGTTTAAGGGGCGAGTTTCTGAGTCGGACATGGGAGTTTCTCGGGCTGGGATGGCATCTGGGCCATCCGCGCGCTATCGCGACTGCATGAACTCATTACAGAACCGCGAGCGCCCTTTCAATATAGAGTAGCGACCGGATCCTAGGCTCAACTGGGTTAGCCGATAACACCTTTAGGACATTTTCAGTTGATTTAGGTGACACGTGATAGCGTTTGTTGAGTGCTAGACCCGGTCGCTACCGCTCGCGGTTCTGTATTCAGTGGCGGCTCTACTATAAACCTTTTGCAGATGGCCGGTCACCCTGTTAATGTAGGCGCGCTCCTTCAGTAGCACAGACTTCAGTCTGTGTGATTACAGCTCTTGCTCAGAATAAAGTTTGAGCCACCAAATAATCATGATCTTCCGTGGACCGTATCCTGAAGTCAGCATACCTGAAATCTCTTTCACCCAGTTGGTCCTTCGACGCACGCAAGAACTCGGCAGTAAGCCCGCACTTATCGAAGGGCCAACCGGAAGAATCATCACTTATGCGCAGCTTGCAGATGCGATCGCTCAGGTCGCGGCCGGGCTGGCCCAGCGAGGATTCAAGAAAGGTGACGTCTTTGGGATCTTAAGCCCCAACGTACCGGAATACGCCATCATTTTCCACGCGGTGGCAACACTGGGTGGCATCAATACGCTGGTTAATCCTCTGTACACAGAGCACGAGGTTGCTCATCAGTTGAAAGATGCCGGGGCCAGATTTCTTGTTACTGTGCCGGCGTTCGTCGAAAAGGCTCTCCAGGCTGCTGAGGCCGCGCAGATTGAAGAACTGTTTGTCTTTGGCGAAGCAGAGAGAGCAACTCCTTTCGCCTCGCTGTTCGCGGCAGGTGGTCAGGTTCCCGTTGTGAAGATTAATCCACGGGAGGATCTAGTCGCACTACCTTATTCCAGCGGGACCACCGGCCTACCCAAGGGCGTGATGCTTACGCATTACAATCTGGTCGCCAATATTTGTCAGATGGAGGGTCTGGAATATTTCACCGAAGACGACACGCTGATCTGCGTGCTACCTCTTTTCCACATCTACGGCCTGGTCGTCATTCTAAATATGGGACTCTATACGGGCGCGACTATCGTTACCCTGCCTCGTTTCGAGTTGGAGCAGTTTTTGAAATGTATCGATGATTATGGCGTGACGCTAGCCCATCTAGTTCCACCTGTTGTGCTGACCTTGAGCAAGAGCCCCCTTGTCGATAACTATGATCTGTCTACGCTGGGCACGATCTTTTGCGGTGCCGCGCCGTTGGATGAGAATCTGACTCGCGCCTGTATGAAAAGGCTCAACTGCCATATCCGGCAGGGCTATGGCATGACCGAGACAAGTCCCGTGACTCATTCATCGCCCTCCGACCCCTCGCAGGTCAAGTTCGGGTCTGTCGGTGTCTGCGCCCCAAACACTGAGTGCAAGATTATTGATCTGGAAACCGGGGTCCCGCTTGGGCCAAACAAAGAAGGCGAGGTTTGTGTACGGGGCCCACAAGTCATGAAGGGCTATCTCAATCAAGCTGCGGCGACCGCCCAGACCATCGATGCGGAAGGTTGGCTGCATACTGGCGACATTGGCTACGGCAACGAGGACAATCACTTTTTCATCGTGGACCGGGCCAAGGAACTCATCAAGTACAAAGGATTTCAGGTGCCTCCGGCCGAGCTTGAGGCGATCTTGTTGACGCACCAGGCAATTGCCGACGCTGCTGTGATTCCCTGCCCCGATGACGAAGCCGGAGAAGTGCCGAAGGCTTTTGTGGTACTGAGAGGGGAGGCTACTCCAGAAGAGATAATAGCTTTTGTTATGGAGCGGGTAGCGCCATACAAGAAGATAAGAAGCGTTGAGTTTATAGATAAGATTCCGAAGTCGGCATCTGGCAAGATTCTGCGGCGGATGCTGGTCGAGCGTGATCGCGAAAGGGCTTAAACTCTCACCTCACCCTTCGCCTGAAAGTCAGATTTAATTGGCCCAT
Source organism: Pyrinomonadaceae bacterium (assembly GCA_013817595.1). Lineage (GTDB taxonomy): Bacteria > Acidobacteriota > Blastocatellia > Pyrinomonadales > Pyrinomonadaceae > PSRF01. The sequence continues at coordinate 7,890 of JACDCK010000046.1, forward strand.
AAGCGAGATCACGTCGCCTTGAGAAGGTCTGCCGACATCCTTCCCCTGCTTTTGCTTGAGTCAACGGTGCAGTCGCTGGGCCACATACTGCCGCGGTCAGGGGAGACTCCCCAAAAATTCGAACTCTTGACAGGGTGCGCCTCCGTGCTTAGAGTCTTGTCCGAATCACCAGAAGTTCGCGGCAATATACCGGCCGCGACATCCTTCCGCGACGCACTCGTCGCGGGGCTGAACGCAACCCCGGCCACGGAGACGCGCGCCACCGTGCTCCGTAAAATCTCGGAAGCTGAGGAGTTGGGACTGCGTGAGTTCAACAGCGCGTTCGTCCTGATGGAGTTCTTCGGCTACCTGCGGCGTGACGCGAACGCCCCACCTGACACGAACTTCGACGGCTTTAACTTCTGGCTCAACAAGCTGAACGCCTTCAACGGAGACTTTCGCGCCGCTGAGATGGTTAAGTCGTTCATTAGATCAAGCGAGTACAGACAGAGGTTCGGCGCGAGCTAACCTCTTAATACTGCTGGTCATTGAGAGCCCGTCGGCAACCTGGATCCATAACTTGGTTGCTGACGGACGTTTTTCCCCGCAGACGACTAATAGGGTTGAAGGATCATTTTTGATGGAATCCCGTTTTTGATTTCTAGAGACCCTACAGTCTTTTTCTGAGTGAAAGGAAACATACCCGGATGTCCCCTGAAGTCGTTTCGAAAGCGGTGAGGGCCTATTTTGAAGCCATCCGAGCAATGGACCAGGGGGCATGGGTGAATACCTTTGCCGAAGATGCGGTTAGTTACGATCCGGTAGGAGCCCTGCCGACCAAGGGACATGAGAAACTCGGGGAGTTTTTCCAAACAATCACGGCTGCTTTCAAGGAAGTAGGCATAACCGAAGATCAGATTTTTGTGGCGGGAACTGGAGCCGCGGTTAAATGGACCGGCCGAGGTGTCAGTAAGCAGGGTCGCAAGGTACACTTTGAAGGTATCGACATTTTCGACGTTAATGAATCAGGAAAGATTCAGACCCTGCACGCTTATTGGAATCCCGCTGAGATGCTTGGGCAACTTTAAAATCTAAACTTATTGGGATATATTTTGGTTCCCGGTTTGTTTGGAGATCCGATTCCCTCCCTTTTAAAAGGAGTACCAGACATGCGGCCAATTAGCACTTTAACGTCGTTCCTCTTACTGTTGTTAGCGGCAATGGTTTTCCCCTCTGCCGCTCGGGCACAAAACAGAAGTGTTCTCGGTGAGTGGGAGACTCTCCGACCCGAAGGCGAAGAGTTTGCCATTCTCATGCCCAAGAGTTCCTCGGCCGAGATGAGCAAGGAGCCATATCACAAGATGACCCTGAATACTCGGCTCTACTTGTGGACCAATCCCACAGGTCCTGTGTTTGCGGTGTCTTCGATGAGTGGAATAAAAGCAAACCCAGCATTGTATTCAGAAATGGAACGAGTTAACTCGTATGTTGACGCTTTCAAACAATGGTTTCCGAAGAAGATCCGGGGGAAGGATGCAGTCGCAAAGTTAACACTGGTAAGCCCGAAGTCCTTGAACGGCCACACCGGCCGTGAATATCGACTCACCATCGGCGACCTTTCAGGGTCGGCGCATGTTTATGCTACGAGAAGGCGCTTCTACGCGGCCGTCGTCCTCAACACGAAGAAAGACGACGCAATAACTGATCGCTTTTTGAGTTCATTCTATCTTCCTGAAAAACTCAAGGAAGCTCCCCCAACCGTTGCATCGCAAAAGAAGGAAACCAAAGGAGAACCAGAAGGGCATGATCAGGGACCGACTGCCCAGGGACAAAAGCCGGACTTGAAGACTCCGACGGCTGCAGAAGAATCAACCGAGAGCCCCACAGACAAGAAGCCAGAAACGCCCACTCCGACGACCGAACAGTCGGGAAAACGAGCGCCGATCTCGGGGGGCGTCCTAAATGGTAAAGCGATCACCTTGCCGAGGCCTGATTATCCCGCCGAGGCACGTGCTGCCAGAGCCTCGGGCGCCGTGGTGGTGCAGGTCACAATTGACGAATACGGCAACGTTATCTCGGCCCGAGCGGTTTCGGGCCATCAGATGCTGCATCAAGTATCGGTCAACGCCGCACTCCAGGCGAGGTTTTCACCCACTTTCCTGATGGGTGAGGCCGTAAAAGTAACCGGCGTGATCACTTATAATTTCGTGGCCCAATAGTACCAGTGGCTCAGACTCTTGCGTCTGTCGATCTCAGCGAGATCCCGCAGGAGTCCGCGCCCGTTTTTCTTCTGCAATGAACGAAACCCTGCGCCGCTTAGATTCAATCCACTCAAAGTTGGTGGATACGATCACCCCAATTGAGGACCCGCTGTTTTCGCGAAGCCCTGCCGACAAAGAATGGAGTATCGCGGAGATAGTGCATCATTTATGTTTGGTTGAAGAGAGGGTGATCAAAGAGCTGGAGACGGAACTGGCCAGTCCACCAAGGAAAATTGGTATCCTGAGGAAGTTCATTCCTACTTCCATCGTGGCGTCTCGACTGCTGCGCGTGAAAGCGCCCAGAGGTGTTAATCCGATGAACCCGCCAGCCAGGGCCGAGGTGATCGCAAACTATCACGCCGCACGAAGCAGGCTCAAAGAACTTTGTTCAACCCACGGCCGAAATCGTCTCAAGCAAGTAATCTTCAAACATCCTTTCCTCGGCGAGATCGACGGCCCCGCGACCATTTCTTTCATTGGTTATCATGAGCTTCGGCATTACAAGCAGATTCGCGAAGTGATTAAGAAGCTCGGGATGTGAAAGAGATCTTGCCACAGATGTTCGCGGATAAACGCAGATCCGAGCAAAAACGAACCGGAGACGGGTTCCTAATTTGATTTACCGTCTTTTGTCCTATCTGCGTTTATCCGCGCAGATCTGTGGCTAAATCTTCTGGCCATGACAAGCTTGACGCTGCTCAAACCCCGGTTTATCTTCGCTGCAATTTATTAATTCTGACCTTGTCTATTTTTGGAGCCTTGACTAAATGTCGTCTCACGTAGTCGCAGTAGGTCCGGCATGGACTATTCCCGGTTACCTCGAGGTTGCCAGCGGCCATCTAACCATTAACGGCGCCGACGCACTATCACTGGTTAGTGAATACGGCTCCCCACTCTTCGTCTTCTCCGAGCCAAGAATCCGCTCAAATGTAGAAAGACTAAAACTTGCCGCTCAGGCGGTCGAACGTCCGGTCCGCTTTTTCTACGCCTCGAAGGCAAATTCAAACATGGCCGTGCTCAGCACCGTTCTTCAAACCGGCATAGACGTTGAAGTTAATAGCGGAGGCGAACTATTCAAGGCATTGCGGGTGGGTTTCCGGCCGGATAAGATCATCTTTAATGGCACCAGCAAGAGCGACGAAGAGATTGACGAAGCGGTGCGCGCGGGGATTTATGCAATAAACGTTGACTCGATCTATGAAATTGGATTGGTTGAGGAATCGGTGCGGAGAGTCGCGGCGGAGCGGAGTGAGCCAGTGAACCCCGCACGCGTAACCCTGCGCCTGGTCCCCGAGATCGGAACGCGCTCGCACCTGGGGCTGCAAACAGCGCTACTCACATCAAAGTTTGGCATTTCATCATCGGAAGTGCTCGATGCCTTTCGTCGCGGCCTTCAAAATCCCGATCTAATTTACGTCTGCGGGATTCATATTCACGTGGGATCGCAAACTCCCGACGTCGAGCCTTTTGCGGAGGCCTTCCGCAGCATGTGGGAACATCTGCTGACCATACATCGCGAAACAGGTCACACGCTCGAACACATCAATCTAGGCGGCGGCATTCCCGTCAACTACCTTCGCGACCGTTCCCAAGCAGATCAACTTCCCGAACACGAGCGCGACATGCTGGGTGCGAACCTGGAACCCTCGGTAGTGCTGCGTGAAGCGTTGCGAGTCGCGCGCGACTCGGCCCGCGCCGCCGCCGCCGAGCATCTGCTCGATGCGGTAACGATTCTCCTGGAACCGGGTCGTAGCGTGATTGCAGATGCCGGCCTGGTCCTCACCACCGTTCGCAACATCAAGCGTCGTCCCGAAACCGGGGATGTGTGGCTCCTGACCGACGCAGGCTACAACCTGATGCTGTCGATGAACAATTACAAGTGGTATTACCATTTGATTTCGGCCACCAGCGCCGGCGAGCCCCATGAGGTTAGCTACAAAGTGGCGGGGCCACTATGCGATTCCGGCGACGTCTATTTCGATATTGAACGCGGCGGCAGACTACCTGATTACCGATTCCTACCAAACAACGTGCAGCCCGGCGAAGTGCTGGCCCTGCTCAACAGCGGGGCCTACTCCCTGGCGCAGATGTTTCATTACAACGGCCGGCCCTTGCCGGCGGCTGTAATGATTAATGAAAAGGCAGTAGCGAAGCTAATACGTCGTAGAGACACCTACGACGACTTGCTGACGAACGATGTGTGGTGAACACGACCTAAGTCCAATGTCCAATGTCCAACGTCCAACGTCTACTCGGCCCTAACCTGTTTCCTTACCATTCAGGAGGTGAGATATGGCAAAGATTAAGAAGTTCGAAGATATAGAGTCTTGGAAGAAAGCTCGCGAATTGACAAAGCAGCTCTACGAGACCACTTCGACTGGGCAGTTTACGCGCGATTTCGGCTTGAAAGATCAGATACGCCGCGCCGGCGTTTCGATACTTTCTAACATAGCCTAGCCGAAGGCTTCGAGCGTGGCGGAGACAAAGAGTTCAAACAGTTTCTTAGTGTGGCAAAGGGGTCTTGCGGCGAAGTACGAGCACAGTTATACGTAGCTCTAGATCAACAGTACGTTTCCGCACTGCAGTTCGAGGCCTTTTCAGCCAAGGCCGTTGAGGTGGGCCAACTTCTTTCTGGGTTCATCAAGTATCTAAAGCAGTCGGATTTGCGGGCCACGAATATAGTTAAGCCCCGCACCGAACGCTGACATTCGGACGTTGGACGTTGGACATTGGACTTTGGACTGATTCCTAAACTTCCATGCAACAATTTACACATCCAGAGCTTATTCGCGGCCTGGGACCAATCGCTGCGATTTCCATAAACGTAGGCAACATTATCGGCACGGGGATCTTTCTCAAGGCGCGTGTGATGACCTGTAATGTAGGTACACCCTG
>JACDCK010000243.1 GCA_013817595.1 Pyrinomonadaceae bacterium
GGAAAGACTGACCCATGTCTCCCTGCAGGATACTCTTCCAGTAATCGGTGTATCGATTGTCAGCCCCGTGCCATTTAAAATGCCTCTTTCCCTGAGAATCGCGGGGAAGGGAGAAGAAAAACGGCGGACGATCCAGACCGTGCCTTTGACGAAACTGTTCGAACTGTTCCGGAGTGGCCTGTTCGCCCAGCACCGCCACGGCGGGATCGCCGGGAACGAGTTCGATTAGTATGGTGACGAGGGAGACGACGGTCCAGACGACGAGCAGAAGGATGGCGATACGCCTGAGCGATCCAAGAACCTTATGCTTAGAAAGTAAACGCACTCTGGCGAGTCTCGAACTGCGCAGTCGGAGATGGGTATTCCGGGGGATAATAGCATAGACACTACGGCAGAGGGGTCGTGTAAGTCGCGGGTGATTGGGGGAGCAAACTACAAAATAGAACGCAGCCCGCAATAAAAACCCGTAATGAGTCGCATGGCCCCGACAACCGCACGCTCAAAAGGTTTCTTCGGACTGCGTCCTTTACTGGCTGCAATTCCGCTGGTGAGTTGCAACCAATCTTTAGAACTTTATCTTTGGGCGCTTACCTGTATGCAGCGCCGCGATTCCTCCAGTTAAATTGTCGTACTCAACCAATTCAAGTCCGACCTTGCGCATCAGCGAACTAAGTTCTTTTTGATCCGGAAACCGCGTAACCGAATCAGGCAAATACTGATAGGCGCTCTTCGATCCGCTGATCAGCCCGCCCAAAAACGGCAGCACCCGGGTGAAGTAGAAATTGAATAAGAGGCGAAACCCCGGTACGACGGGTTTTGAGAACTCAAGTACAGCTAGATAGCCCCCGGGTTTCAGCACCCTCAGAAGTTCCGTTAACCCACGTTCGACGTTCGAGAGATTTCTCAATCCGAAGGCAATCGTTACTGCCTCGAACGAGCAATCCCGAAACGGAAGACGCAAGGCGTCACCCTCGATTAACGGGATATCAGGTTCGCGGTTCGCAAGCTTCCGAGCCGCAATTTCCAGCATTGGGCGACAAAAATCTGTACCGACAACTCGTGCTCCGGTCGTTTCAGACAGTGTGAGTGAAAGGTCCCCGGTGCCGCAGGCAACATCGAGAATGGAGTCAGTGGAGCCGATGCATTCCCGAAGCTTGCGCGCCACCAGTCGTCGCCATCTCTTATCAATGTGTCCAGACAGCAGATGATTTAAAAGATCATATCGACCGGCGATCGCCGCGAACATCTCGCGGACGCGATTAGCATGTTCGTCGTTTGCCCGTCGGTTGTCAGACACAGTTAAGCGAAATCAGATGGAGGTGTGGTTGCAAGCAGATTGCGAATGATTTGCGATTAGTCAGGCTTCTTGACCGGGATTGTGGTTGCTGGTTTCACTTCAGCTTTGTCAGGTTGCGGCTTCTCGAGTTCTCCCATCAATTCCACCTTCACGTTTGGCTCAAGCATGGCCTTTAGCTGTTGTGAGTTTCCAATAACGACTGAGGCAATTCGAGTGTTCTCGAAAAGAGAGGAAGCGACACGCTGAAGGTCAGCGGCTGAGACTGCGCTGATTGCTCCCATCTGTTGGCTAATCGACGGCAGACCAAATGTGTCGATATCGAGCCATGCCCGCGCAGTTCCCTCTGGTCTTTCTAGCTCTTTGGTGAATTGAGCACTAGCTTCGTTTTTAGCTTGTTCCAACTCCGCGGCGGGTACGAGGCCGCTCACCAGGGATTGGAGCACATCGTGCGCGGTCTTGAGCGTCTTCCCAACCAACAGGCTGTCAACGGCAGCGCCCATTACAAATATGCCGGGAAGAACGTGCGGCTCGTTTCGGACGAACACAGGTCTGCGGGTTAGCTCTGGCGACAGCGTCTCCCAGCGCTTGCGAGCGATTATTGCCATGACGACTGCCGTGGAAGAATCCCGATCGGAGCGTGAAACGCTGCGGGTAGCCAATCTAACTTCAGCGCTCTGGTCAGCAGGCGCATTAATTATCAAGGTGCGAACGTCCGGGGCTTCCGGCTGACGGAAGGTTGTTGGAACGATCTGCTCACTCTTGCGCCACGGACCTAACAGTTGACGTAGCGCACGCATCGCTCTGTTTTTTGGTACTCCGCCGGAAACTACGAGGGTGGCATTGTTGGAATTAAGAAACCGTTCGCGGGCCAGCAACAAATCGGCCCGATCAACTCGACCGAGGCTCTCGGCGGATCCGGTTTGGGGACGACCATATGGGAAATCGCCAAAAACACGGGTGGCGATGGCGCGATCGGCCCAGAGTGCTGGAGAAACATTGGTCTCTTTGGCTATCTTGATGCGTCCGTCGCGAATTCTGGTAACGTTCTCCGGAGTGATCTGGGTAGTTACTACTCCATTGCGCAGGATTTCCACAATTCGTTCAAATTCTCGCGCACGGCCCTGCAGCGTTACCGTGATCGAATCAAAGTCGGTGTCTACGTCCAGCCGTCCACCCATTTCGTCGGTGAAATACTCACGGGTACTGGTATCGGGAAAAAGGATGTCCCCCAGGATGGCCATCTGGCCCGCCTTACCAGCCACATCGAAAGCTGCCCCGCTATTGACTCGGAGCTTCAGAAGGACATCATGCTCACCGGGCCGATGCCAGACCAGGACAAGCAGACCGTTGAGCAACTGCTCCCGTTCCGGCTCTGACGCCATTTGCCCATAAACCGGGGGGGAAACACCGCAGATCAGGACCGTTAGACACAGGCTAATCAGGACTTTTGGTAATGAATTGGTCAGCGAGGTCAGGCTCATAAGTGCGATGATATTGACTGTGGCGAAGACAAAGTGCAGGCAACTGCACGGAATCTTAGCTGGTTAATAGGATTCGGAGCAAAAACATCTTAGATGCGGGATATTTAGCCGTCAACCGTTTGGCGCGTAAGTGCATCAAAGGCCTGAGTTTGATCTTAGGCTAGGGCTCGGGATTGCGTGCTCCAATCAGGTTCAAGGGTAGTGTGATTCGCCTGTTGGGAATGATCTTTGAGTTATCGTTCAGCATTAATTCGAAAAAAGCTTGTTCGAAGGCCGTAACTTTTGGCCTTTTAGCGGTAATTAACGTGGGCAGCGATTCCTGCAGGATCGAGTGCTTGATTGCCAGATAGAACTACAGACGAACTTTTGCTTGAAAGGGCAGGAGGCGGGGACCAGGCAGCTTTCGTCGAGTTATACGAACGGCACCGAACCTATTTGAATAGTAGCCGGAAAATTGTTACTTTGGAGAAGGCTTGATATGAGCAGCATCGAGCCAAAAGATCCGTTGTTTTCTGAAGCCGAGCTTAAAAGAGTGCTCGAACTCTGGGTTGCTCCAGGGCCTTCGAGAAAACTCGATGAGCGCGTCTCAAACAGTTATTATAGGGAGTTTGGAAGCGACGATGCTGCGACCCAGCCGGTGGCGCTCCCCCAGAGCCAAAAAGAGGTAGTGACTATGAAGTTTTGTTCCACATGTCAGGAAGAGTTCGCTGAGAAGTTCAGTTTTTGTCCTGTGGATGGAACGCCGCTCAACGGATTTGTTCCCAAGGACGAAGAGAGCGTTACGCGCGCCGCCGCGCATGATCCAGAGGTAGTGCTACCCCATGAGGTCGCCTACGCGGCTTCTGCTGCGGGAGCCGCTGCCGGCGGAGCCGCCGGAGCCATTGTCGCAAAGGCCGAATATCATCTTACCTTTATCGATGATGCCGGTTTGACCCACCGGCTAATCGAAGCAGTCAAGGAAGTCGCGCACGAATCAGAGCTGACCTGGCCCGAATTCAAACGTGATCCTCTCGGCTTTACCAAAAGGATGGCTGTCGGCTACGGCGAGGCCGGCTGGCGCGGTCTGTCTCAACCCAACGTGGCGACTGGAGTACTGTCGGCGCTGTTCCTGGTGATGACGGTTCTACTCGCCGTCTTCTGGATAGATCGGGTGCAAACACGACGGTCAGCAGAGCAGGCGGCAATCACCGAAGATCAACTTGTCGATCAATTGATTGACATTCCGAGCGAGCAGCCCACTCCCGATCCAGGAACCGCTGGGC
>JACDCK010000047.1 GCA_013817595.1 Pyrinomonadaceae bacterium
TGACCGATTGGGAAGTTGGGATCGAGTGCGAGCGCCTTTCGCACTTGCTCTATCGAACGGTCGTACTGGCGAGAAAAGTAGAATGTGTGGCCCGCCGAGGTGTGGCCGATCAGCGACAGCGGATCGTTCTCCTGCGCCCGCTTCGCTTCGGCAATGGCCTCATCCGAGCGCCCCAGCACGGTTAAAAGATATGCGTATAGTTCGTGATGATGCCAATAGTTGGGCTCGACTTCGTTAGCTCGCTTAAATCCTCTTTCGGCATCCGCCCAGTGCCGGCAACTTGAACCATCATATCCAGTACATCAGCAATCTTCATGCGTGTATTCTTCATCTGCTGGCGCAACGTCACGCCATCAATGAACTCTGTGGCAATAAAGTGAAGGGAACCTTCTTGACTGATTTCATGGATGGTGAGGATGTTTGGATGATTGAGGGTTGAGGTAGCACGAGCCTCTTGCTTAAAGCGGCTCAGACGCTCCTTGTTATCCGTGAGATTCGCCGGTAAGAGTTTGAGCGCGACCTGGCGACCAGTTGTGTGTCTTCAGCCAGATAGACCTCACCCATACCGCCTGCGCTGAGCTTCGACCGAATCTCGTAGCGGCCAATGCGAGTGCCAGAAGAGAAACTGCGTCCATAGGGCGAAAAGCTGATCCGGCGATTACAGTTTACAAAAATCCGTTTTCATCAAGACGACCGAGCTATTTAACCATATTCAGATGTCTGTACTAGGCTCTTCAGGAGTTCTTCTGACTCTTGCAGTGCTTGGGCCTGCGGTTTGAACTGTTCAGTAATGGAGGCAAGTTCAGGGCTTGGCGACTTCATCTACCGCGGCGTGCTGAAGATGCCACTTGACTCGGGTATAGGCAATGCGAAACCCGTTCCGCTCGGCGTTACGCTGCGACCCGCTGCCTGGTAGCGCTCCCATCATAGCAATATCACAGCCTTGTTGGGCTGCATAACGCAAACGACCCTCAAGCAAAGCAAGTTGTGCACCCTGCTTCCGTCCGTCCGGGATTGTGCTGGCTCCCGCTAATAGTGCGACTCCGTCAGAAATGCTCAGTGCACTGGTAGCAATTGCTTCGCCTTCCAATTCCGCAAAAAACGAAAGAGCCGCGGTTCTCTTCGCACTCACTTGCCCTAACTCTTTGAAGAAATCTTCCAACTCGCTAGTCTCACTCCAGCCCAGTGCGGCTGTTTGTGCCCAAAGCTCCTCCTCGCCGGGATGAACTAACCGCACCTGAATTCTCTCATTGCGCGAAGCCGCGAGACGGAAATCTTTAGGGATTGGACGATACATGACGCTCGTGAATTCGGTAGGCTGGTAGCCACGTTCATTCAGCAGCGCCACCGTTGATGGATCAGCGAGCGGGCAAAACTCGTGAAATATCTCTGCGCCGCGAACGCGGAAGAATTCTTCGATCTCATCCAACCTTGGACCCGTAACCGGCTGAGATATTCCCAGTCCGAAAGTTTGGGTCACGGGGGAAGCCGGGCCATCGTACATGGCGTAAGCGCCGCCGAGCTCCATCCATTGCGCGCCGCTGTCGGGAAAGGCTCTAGCTCGAGCTTCGACGAAGTCTGCATTGCTCAGCGCCTCGGTTTTTTCGAGGCGACGCGCCAGGGTTAAGTCGGAAAAGGGGAATGAGTTCTCGTCTGTAATCGCCGTGACTCCGATTCGTTATTCAGTCCGATCATGCTCGCCGGTCGGCTGTTCGTTGATCCAGACTGTTTTGATATTCACAAACTCACGAATACCGAATTCACCTAACTCGCGGCCGTAACCGGAGTTTTTTATCCCGCCAAAAGGTAACCGAGGATCGGAAGCTACCATGCCATTGATGAAAACGCATCCTGCTTCCAGTTCCTCGATGAAGCGGGACCGCTCCTGGGAGTCATTGGTCCAGGCGGCCGCTCCCAGGCCGAAGTTAGTGCTGTTCGCCAGCCCAATGGCGTCATCGATGGTCCTGGCGCGAAACAACATCGCCACCGGGCCGAATACCTCTTCGCAGGAAGCTGGCGAGTCTGAAGTGAGGTTGGCGAGCACCGTGGGTTCGTAAAAATTACCAACACGCTCAAGCCTCTTGCCACCGCACAAGATATGCGCGCCCGCAGCCACAGAGGTTCTCACCTGACTCTCCACGTCTTTCAGAATCTGCTCAGTTGCCAGTGGACCAATGTCAGTTGACTCTTTTAAGGGATCGCCCACGCGAAGTGCTTTCATCTCTTCAACGAACCTGCGCTCGAATTCGGGATACACATCTGTGGAAACGATGAAGCGTTTGGCGGCAATACACGATTGACCACTGTTGATTGTGCGAGCCTTCACGGCTGTAGACACGGCTTCATCCATCTTCGCCGAAGGCATGACGATGAATGGATCGCTGCCGCCTAGTTCGAGCACGGTTTTCTTAATCTGATTACCTGCAATGCCAGCCACGCTTCGGCCCGCGGGTTCACTGCCGGTGAGAGTTGCTGCCGCGACGCGCCGGTCGTTTATCACGCTCTCCACCAGGTCAGAGCCAATCAGTAGTGTTTGAAAGGCTCCGTCGGGAAATCCCGCACGCTGGAAGATTTCTTCAATGGCGAGAGCGCACTGGGGCACATTTGAAGCGTGCTTGAGCAGACCGACATTACCGGCCATCAGCGCTGGCGCTGCGAAACGGAAAACTTGCCAAAAAGGGAAGTTCCAGGGCATGACGGCCAGCACGGCACCGACCGGCTGAAAGTGGACATAACTCTTGCCGGCATTTGTTTCGACCGGTTGATCCGCGAGGTGCCGTTTCGCTGTTTCCGCGTAGTAGCGACAGACCAGCGCGCACTTCTCAATTTCCTGCCCGGCGCCCTTAATCGGTTTGCCCATTTCGATAGTCATCAGCCTGGCAAGCCTGCTCTTATCCGACTCGAGTATCTCCGCAGCGCGAAGCATTAGCGCCTCGCGTTCTGCAAACGAAGTGTGGCGATAGCTGCGGAAAGTGTTCGCAGTTCGCTCGATCTTCTCCTCGAGCTGCGGTAGGGTCAATGATTCGAATGTTTGTAGAATCTCGCCCGTTGCCGGGTTGATGGTTGCGATGGGCATGGTGGTGTTAACCCCTGATGTTCAAACTAAGATTTACCAAATTATAGGTTATCGACATGCGTCCTGTATCCATTCGCGTGCACATGCGGCTTGCCGCCTTCCGTGCGGAAAGGCTAAGCCTTTCCGGAAGCTTTAAGATTCGGAGAGGCTGCGCCTCACTATCTGTGCCACGCGAGTTGCTCGATATCGACTCTTAAGGGCTCGTCTTCGAGCGGACCGCGTCGCCAGTATCGAATGCTGGACCAGCGGTAGTCCACAGCTTGGGCCACCAAACCGATCGAACAGGGTTCTGGTGAATGTAGTTTGCTTTTTCCATTAGACCATTTTCAGTGGTCACCAATTTAAGATTCGGGTGGTGGTCCCAAAGTGAGTATTTGTGCGCACGAACCCCGGTCGCATGCCTCAGCTTTTGCAAAGATGACTCGTAACCTGCTTCTCTTAAGTAATTGATCACGCGCCAACTTGAAATGCCATTAATATAACGCGCTACCTCAGACGGTTTTCGTTTTGAGCCGATCAGAGCGTGCAGGTGATCCGTCATAATTACATATGCGAATACCAGGAAACTTGCTGACGTTCGGGCCTCGTCTAAGGCTTCGCAAAGCAACTCTTTGGGTCTTGAAGTCCTGAATACCGGTAAACGACTGTTCGTAACTGAAGTGAGATATAAGACGGGAGAGTCTTTGGAGATGCGGAACCTGAGGCGTAGCCTCCTTTCGAGTGTGAGGTTTCGGAAAGGCTGAGCCTTTCCGCACGGAAGGCGGCAAAGCCGCGCGCCATGCTAATCCAGTTAGGCTTAGGTTGTCATGTTTTTCCCGTAAACTAAATGCGACATAATTCAGTAATACTTGGCAGACGATGGATAAGCTCGACAAATTTGCGATTGCGGCGGCGCTGCAGGAGATCAGCAGCCTGCTCGAGCTGAAAGGTGGCGTCAGCCGATACAAAGCTCGCGCTTATCAAACCGGCGCGCGGGCGATCGCTGCTGTCGCGGGCGACATCGGCAAACTGATCCAGGACAATCGGCTTACCTCGATCCCGGGTATTGGGAATGCACTCGCTTCACAAATCAAGCAGCTTCACTCAACTGGATCGTGTTCGGTGCTTGAAGGTCTAAGAAAGGAATTTCCGCAGGGCATCCTCGAACTTTCCCGGCTTCCAGGACTGAGCGTTGCCAAGATTGCCAAGCTGCATGAGGCGTTAGGAGTGACTTCGATTGCCGAGCTTCAAGCTGCGGCTGAAGCAGGCAGAGTTCGCAATGTGAAAGGCTTCGGCGCTAAAACCGAGCAAAGACTGCTGGAGCTTATTGCCGATCACGACCGCGACCACAAAACCGAAAAACGCTTCCATATTCACCACGCGGAGCGAATTGGCGATCAGGTTCTGAGTTATCTACAGGCAGCGCCGGGACTCAGAGAGGTAAACTTCGCTGGATCCCTGCGACGCTGGAAAGAAACTGTAGGCACGATTCGCATCGTGGCCAGCTCGAACCGGCCGGAAGCCCTGGTCGAGCATTTTTTGCGGTTTCCACTGATTGTGAAAGTCGAAGATCAAACTGATACCAGCTGCTCAGTCCAGCTGGCCGAGGGCGCCAGAGTGTCATTGAGAGCGGTGCAACCGAACCAGTTTGCGCTGGCTCTGTTTTGGGAAACAGGCTCTGAGGCCCACGTCAACAAGTTACACGGAATTGCCAGCCGCCAGGGACTGGATCTGAATCGCCAGAGTCTGAAGCTCAAAATCAACCGCGCGAAAAAAGGGAAGTCTTTGGGTTCGGGAGGGCGCCCACTTGAAATTCGGAACGAATCAGATGTTTACCCCTTGCTGCACATGCAGTATGTACCGCCGGAGTTGCGCGAAGATGAAGGGGAGATCGAAGCTGCGGTTAACAAAAGGCTCCCTGAAGACCTTGTTGCCCTGGCTGACATTCAGGGCATGGTTCATTGCCATACAACATATTCTGACGGCAAAAATTCAATTGAAGAGATGGCCCGAGCCGCGGAAGCCATGGGTATGAAGTATCTGACCATCACGGATCATTCGCCGACTGCATTCTACGCGGGAGGCCTCAAGCTGGATCGTTTGCAGCGGCAGTGGGAGGAGATTGGTGAAACGCAGGAAAAAGTAAAAATCAAACTGTTGAAGGGTACGGAGTCAGACATTCTCTCAGATGGTCGGCTCGACTATCCGGATCGAGTGCTGGAGAAGTTTGACGTAGTAATAGCCAGCATTCATTCGCGTTACAAAATGGACTCCGAAAAAATGACCAGATGTCTGGTGACAGCCATGCGCCAACCTGTGTTCAAGATTTGGGGGCATGCTCTCGGCCGTTTGATTCAGCGCCGGCCACCATTTGAATGCGATGTTGAGCGCGTGCTCGATGTGATTGCAGAGTCGCGGGCAGCAATTGAAGTCAATGGCGATCCATATCGTCTGGACATGGAGCCGCGCTGGATCCGCGAAGCGCGCAAGCGAAAGATCAAGTTTGTAATCTCAGTAGATGCACATTCCGCCGGTGCTCTACATAATCTTAAATACGGAGTGGGAATCGCCCGCCGCGGATGGCTTAGGCGAGGCGAGGTGCTGAACACACTTGGGGCGAAGGCCTTTGCCAAAGTCGTGCGGCCAGGTTAGGGTCAAGTTCCCAATTTAATCGCTTTCGATCAGTTCGCTGAAAACCAACACGTATCCATTCGGGTCTTTCACTTCAAATTCCCAGTCGCCATAGAATTGCTTCTCCGGGGGTCTGAGGATCTCTACTTTATCGTGCATCGATTCGTAAAACTCTTTCACGCCTCGCATGCGAATGTACGCATCCCAAACGCACGGCCTGACGCTCGTTGTAGAGATGCGGCTTCTGATACCCTTCGATGCGTTGCAGCATGATTTCTATTTGATCGCGCACGAGAATGCAGAAAGCATGTGGTTCATTCTCGGGAAAGGGATGTCCCTCAAACCCCAACTTTTGCTCATACCAGCGCATGGTGCCGCCCACGTCGGCCACAGGAAAACAGGGCGCGGCTGAGGTTAGTCGTGGCATCGTTATCTCTCCTTCCGTTTTCGCTATCTCAGCAGGAGTCTTCACGCAAAGACGCAAAGGTGCAAGACGCCACGAACAAATCCGATTGAACTTTGCGACTTTGCACCTTTGCACCTTTGCGTCTTTGCGTGAACTGTTTGCGAATCGGCCACGCTCAGATCTCTGTGTGCAGCTTCAAACCCACGGCAGCCGCGCTTTTGCCTCGAATTGCTCGTTCAGTTTCCGTACTCTTTCTCCCATCTTCTTTTTCGCTTCGTCGGTGGAGATCCTTTTTACTTTGAAGCCAACGCGCTTCGCCCACGCTTCCCAGCTTTCCAGTAGCTTTGCATGGGCGCCGGTCTCCGTGTGAAACTGCCCCGCGTGAATTAGAAGCTTCGCTTCCAGCTCACGCGCTGCTTCCCCTGGTTTCGCTGTCGCGGACTCGGGCCAGGCAAGTTGATCAGTTCTAAGCGAGCCCTGCTCATCAATCATCTCAAGCAAGTTCCGCGCTGATTTAGACAGTCCTTTCATCTGCCAGGGCGCGCGAGCTGTACCGATTGCAAGAATCTCCGGCGAGAGTCTTCGGTGCACGAGCGTCACCTTGCCTGAAATCAGCTTTGTGAACATGACGTCGCGGTGATCCGCAAACTGGCCCAAGGCAGTAAAGATCTTCTGCGCAAACGCATGTGACCACCATGAGCCACTGACGGGCTCGCCGGCAATCAGACTGGCCACACTCGGTAAACGCGCATCGGTTTCCAACAGCAGACCCAGGCCCCTGAGAGTTTGTAGAGCCATCCTAAAGTCTCGCGCGGCTATTTCCACGGGGCGAATAGTACATTAGAATAAGCCGACCTTAAATCCTCACTAAGGAGCGCATCATGCGACAAACCCTCATCGACTTAGCAAACAATCCGAATTTCATTTCTGGTATTTACAACTACTGTGATCGTTGGTGTGAGCGATGCCCTTTCGCCTCACGCTGCATGGTCTATGCAAGTGAAAAGGAGGACGACGACGGAGACCCCCAGACTCGCGATATAACTAACGAAGCATTCTGGCGCAAGCTGGCGTCGATCTTTGAAGAGACGAAGCAAATGATGGCCGACTGGGCCGAAGAGGCAGGGATTGACCTTAGCCAGGTCGACGAAGCCGCGAACGAGCAGAGGGAAAAGCGAAGATCTGATGCGGCCCGGGATGAACTGGCACTTGCGGCCACCGACTACGCGGGTACTGTTACCAAGTGGTTCACAGGATTTGACCAGGTCCTTAGCGTCCCTGATCTTGCACCGAATGAACCTGAAACGGACGAGATGGAACAGGTTGAAGAAGCACGCGAGGTTATCCACTGGTACCAGTATCAAATTGCCGTGAAGCTGATGCGGGCCCTCTCGTCACGGAGCAACGAGGCCGAGTGGCCCGCTGAAGCGGCCGACGACGAAGCAAAGGATTCTGACGGCTCAGCGAAAGTAACCTTGATAGCGATTGATCGGTCAGTTAGCGCCTGGCGGCTGATACAGATATGTCTGCCAGAAAGAGCCGACTCGATAATACCGATGATTCTGGAACTAGAGAGGTTACGGCAAAGGACGGAACTAAAGTTTCCGAAGGCCAGGGATTTCATCAGACCCGGATTTGATGAAGTGCTCGGGGATGCAAACTAGCTAACAAGTGAAGCGAGCCTAATTGTTGAGTGCCGGTGGCGCAAACTGTCTGTTTTGCCAGATTGCCGCGGGAGCTGTGCCTGCGGTATCGGTTTTTGAAGATCAGATATCCATGGCCTTTCTCGACCACCGGCCACTTTTCCCCGGTCATTGTTTACTAGTGCCGCGAGAGCATTACGAAACGCTGAGCGATTTGCCGCCGAAACTAGTGGGGCCTTTTTTTTCAAATGTGCAGCTCCTAACGCGAGCGGTTGAGAGGGCGCTGAATGCTGAGGGCTCCTTTGTGGCAATAAACAATCGCGTTAGCCAGAGCGTGCCCCACCTGCATGCTCACATTGTTCCGCGTCGAAGAAAAGACGGTCTGAAAGGGTTTTTCTGGCCGCGCAACAAATATGAGAGCGAAGAGGAAAAGCTGAAAGTCCAGCAAGCCATTCGCCTGACCATTGCGACGCTGGAGTGAAGGGGGCGAAGCTGTACGATCCGCAGATTACGCAGATTACTCAAAAGGGAGATCCTCACATGAAAAACCTCACGGAGACTGATCCTCGCACTTACGCCATCATCGGCGCTGCTATGGAAGTTCATCGACACTTAGGCTGCGGCTTTTTGGAGCCGGTGTACCAAGAGGCGTTGCCGATCGAATTTACCAAGCGGGAGATCCCGTTTCAACGAGAGATCAAATTCCCGGTGTTTTACAAGGATGTCCGATTGGAGAGTTTCTATCGACCGGATTTCATCTGCTTCAACGGTGTCGTGGTAGAACTGAAGGCGCTAGCTAGAGTGGGTGGGATTGAAGAAGCACAGGTAATTAATTACCTGAAAACATGTGGGCGTGAAATTGGCTTGCTGCTGAACTTCGGTACAGGCTCGCTTGAGTACCGACGCTTCGCCTTTTCTAAGCCCGTAATCTGCGTAATCTGCGGATTCTGAGGGCAAAAACGATTTCTCTCCGCACCGAAAAATAAAACACCCAAAAAATTGACCTGAGACATGGGCATAACGTATAAAGCGCGTGTCACGAAGGTTACGGCTTTCGAGACCGACAAAGGGATCGGCAACCGGTGCGGTGACGCACTGGGCGAGAGGACAAGCAGGCGGCTGCTAATCCTATGACGCCTTGGGTCGGAGCCGAAAGGCTCGGCTAGAGAAAGTCGCGAGGCTTTCTCGAGCCACTCGAATAAAAACGAGTGGCACCCTTCGGAAGAGGACCCGCTGAAGGGGGCGAAGCAGCTCGACGCAAGTTGAGCTTCGTTGCTGGGGTCGTAACCCGGCGGTGGAGGAAAAGCCACCACACCAAAAACCTAGCGGCACCGCATTCGCAAGAATGCGAGATTTGTGAAAGCAGATCGCGTGCTGACCGGAGATTGAACTGACCGCCAGTTGATCGCCGGGATATAAAATCGGTAGCTTTTGCGTGTACATGCGGGGCTACCATCCTATAGAAAGCTTCGGCAATTTATAGGAAAACGGATTGCGCTATTGTCAGCTTGCTGGTGATAGCGCATTTCGTTTTTATAAACACCCAACTTGCGAGACTGCCTAATTCCCCTCCATTTTCCTGGTGGTGCTGCACCAGTACCCATTTTTCCTGCGAACTTACTTCCCGAACATCAAAGATGGTATATAAAAGACACGAACGATCTTCGCGCAACAATTTTTCGGAGACTCTTATGGAATATTGGATCACCTGGCCAGGGGCAGGAGGTCTCTCCTCTGAATCTGATTAGACTTCCTACAAAGACGGAAAGACTTGGAGTTAAGATTTAGCTCAAGATCATTATCGGTCGTTTTTGTGGCGAGACGTAGCTCACGCAACTTTCTTAACGCATCACCTCGCGTTAATAAAACTAGAACGCCAAGGAGAAAAATCAATGACCGAAGCACGAATGCAAGAAACCCCGGTGTACGCGCCTGGGACGTTTTGTTGGGTTGAGCTGGGAACCACCGATGGTGAAGCTGCCAAGAAGTTCTATACGGAGCTGTTTGGTTGGACTTTTTCTGATAGCCCTATCGGTCCCGGCATGGTTTACACGATGCTCAAGCTCGACGGCAAAGATGTCGGCGCCCTGTACAAGATGCCTGAGGAGATGACCTCGCAGGGGATTCCGCCTAACTGGTTGTCTTACGTGGCCGTTAAGAGTGCGGATGAAACGGCTGACAAAGCTAAGTCGCTCGGTGCCACCCTCATGAAAGAGCCTTTTGACGTGTTTGATGTAGGACGTATGTCTGTAATCCAGGATCCGACTGGAGCAGTATTTGCCATCTGGCAGGCGGGGACACACAAAGGTGCGGGAGTCTGCAACGTTCCGAATTCATTTTGCTGGAATGAACTGGGGACTAAAGACACTGACAAAGCCGGGCAGTTCTACACTGGTCTATTTGGTTGGGGAAAAAACGTCCAGCAGATGGGGCCGATGACTTACACGTCGTTTATGAATGGAGATCGTCCCGGGGGCGGCATGTATGAGCCGCCTCCAGAAATGGGGGACGTACCACCACATTGGCTGGCCTACTTTGCCGTGGATGACACCGATGCCATGGTCAAGAAGGCGGGTGAACTGGGCGCTACCACGATCGCTCCGCCGATGGACATTCCTGACACGGGACGTTTTGCGATCATTCAGGATCCCCAGGGCGCGGTTTTCGGGATCATCAAGCTCGCGCATGCACCGGCTTAACGAGTGCCGACGATTTCATGAATCCGCGAGGAGCATCTTTTTGGTCTGAGGAACAACACCACGGGTTCGCAGGGTAGCGGTTGAGTTGCCAGTGTGCTTGCTCAACCGCGCTTCTGCGGCCAATATGGTTTGCGCGCTTCAGGCTATAAGCAATCCCGCTCCTTCGGTTAACTGCGCGATGAAATCACTCCTCGTCTGGCTTCTGCTCTGCTGCATCTGGGGCTCGACCTGGCTTTTCATAAAACTTGGTCTCCGGGATTTACCGCCACTCACGTTTGCGGGCACCGCTTTCTTTTTTCCTCTGCCGTTTTGTTCGGGATCGTTGCTGATTATGTCTGGAATCGGTTTAATGGTCCGAAGAGTAAAGAGATCAAAGCCCTGATAAAACGGTGCGGATGGTTCCAGCTCCCCACGGCAATAGTTCTTCAGTAACAAGTTCTTATCGTTCCTGGCTCACAAGCGAATAAAACTCATGAAGCTGCGCGCGCAGAAAACCTTCCACTGCACGCGCCACAAAAGGAGCTTCTTTTGAAGGGTAGTATGCCGGGAGATTGCGCAGTTTAGCGATCTGTTCATGCATCAGCCAAAAGCCCCCAATCTCTGAGCCGAACCGGTTATGAGTTGCCAATTCCAGCGCGGTCCTATTAACGGGACGGAGATATTTTGCGGATTGCGGATCGAGTTCTACCGTGCAATCACTCAGTGCGAAGCCGAGGAAAGCCACGTCTGACTCAATTCTGGTGAGATCGAGTGCTTTAGGATCAAGGTCAGACATTGCTTTTCCGCTCGCGTTCGTCTTTGCGCTCAAGCTTGAGTTTGAGCCGGGTGACTGAACCTGCGAATCAAGCCTCGCACCACGCCCTGGATTTGGATCCTTTCCGGAGTTTTGATGAAGATAGGCTTGAACTGCGGGTTGGCTGGCTCCAGTCGAATAAACTCCGGCTCGCGATAAAACTTCTTCACCGTCGCATAAGTTCCGTCGATCAAAGCCACGACCATTTGCCCATTCTCAGCAGTCTCTTGCGAGGCGACAATAATGATGTCGCCATCCTGGATATTCTCCTCAATCATGGAATCGCCACGGACACGGAGTGCAAAGGTGCGACCGTGTCCGATCATATCGCGCGGAACTGAGACAGTGTCGTGCGTAAGAATCGCTTCAATCGGCTGGCCTGCGGCGACGGCGCCGAGTAGAGGAATCTCGTAACCGTCGCTTGAAGTTTCTTGCGGAACTACTTCGATTCCGCGGCTGACATTGGGGATCCGCTTAATGAGTCCCTCCCGCTCCAGAGCCGAAAGAATGCTATGAACGCTAGCCGAAGAACTCATCGTGAACTGCTTCCCAATCTCGGCAATGGTGGGTGGCTGTCTAGTTACTTCTATAAAGCGGTTAATAAAGTCATAGACCTGCCGTTGGCGCGCCGTTACTGGCATTTTGATTCCTCTCTTGTATCGATTCGGGTATCGTGATAGATTTTCGTCGACAAGCGAAAATCAAACGAATATTATCGAAGAGGATAACAGACGTCAAGCAGGAAAAGCGTCAGAGACTTCGTAAACGTTGAGGTTATAAATCATGAGAGCTGCAATTTCCAAAGCTGAAATTGAATCTGAGGTTGCCAGTCGCGTCGCTACCGCTTTCAAGCTCCAGGAGAAACCGCCTGTGGCCCTTATCTCCACGGGGATCCCGGAAGTCGACTCTCTTACGGGAGGACTTCCCCGGGGAGCGATTACAGAGATTTTTGGATCTGCGTCTTCCGGCCGTACCAGCTTCATGACTTCAGCGCTGGCCTACGCCACGACACATGAAGAAGTCTGTGTGTTAATAGATACAAACGACACCTTCGATCCCGTCTCGGCCGCGGAAGCTGGGTTGAATTTAGAGCGACTGCTCTGGATACGCTGTGCCGCAAATGTCGAGCACGCTTTCAAAGCTACTGATCTGCTTTTGCAGGGCGGAGGGTTTGGAATTGTGGTCCTGGATATCGGGGATGTGGTGCGTACAGAGGCACGGCGAATCATCTCATCCTGGTGGTATCGCTTCCGCCGCGTGGTAGAAAACACACCCACTGCTTTGTTAGTAATCGCGGAAGACTCGTGTGTTCGCTCTTGTGCGTCACTGGCTTTGAAGTTGAACCGGGAAGTTGACGTATGGTCTTCCGTTAGCCAGGCATCAGATCCCGAAATTTTCAACCGACTCTCCCTCGTCACGCTTCACCCAATAACAAATAATCCCACCCATTCAAATCTCATCAACAGTATCCAGCTCCAGATTTCGCGTCAGAAGCCAGTTCATTTGGGCGTGGGGGAGGCACAGTTTCGCGCCCGGGCTCTATGATCCAGTAGCGTCCTGGGTTGCGCACTTAGAGTCGGGATGGCTACGGCTTCGCCGCCGGATGTGAGGCGGTGGCTGTGCCCCGCCGTCTAGCTGGCTGTATCACTGGGCTGTGCCCCTGGTGCGGGCTTGCCCCTCGGATGGAGTCGCGCAATCTTCCTCAGACCAGATTGATCTGAATACCGCACGGCTTCAGCGATGAAGAGCCGGGACACGTTTTAACTAACGCACAGAGGGGGGCCTAGCC
>JACDCK010000048.1 GCA_013817595.1 Pyrinomonadaceae bacterium
TTCCTGCGCCGCACGCACCTCAGGAGGCCGGTGGTCCGGCTCCGGGGCCAGAGTCTTGTCCTCGCCTGGGGGCTTAGGAACCACGGCCCTCTGCGAGGCCAACCTGGATGCTTCCACTTCTGTGTATTGCTTCATGTTGGATCTCTGAGTGGCGTAGTCCCAGCTCGCTTCAAATTATCAGCGAGGACCCGTGACTCCCGCTCCGCCCGAAATAGACTGGATGATCGGCAGGTAGATTGCCAGCAAGATTGTGACGACGACCCCACCCATTACTACAAGGATCGCAGGCTCGAGCGTGGTCGTCAACTGTTCGAGACGTACCTCCGATTCGGCGTCATAGAAGACGGCCACTTCATCGAGCATCTCCCTCAAACTACCCGACCGCTCGCCAATTCCGATCATGTCAATAGCCAGCATCGGCAGCCAGCCGGCTACCTCGAGACTCTCGGTGAATGAGCGGCCTTCGCGAATCATTGGCAGAATAGCGGAACTGCGGCGCCGCAACTCCCGATTTGTAATCGACTCCGCAGCTATCTCCCAGGATTCCACCAGGGTGATGCCGCCCGCCAGCAGAGTGGCTAGCGAGCGTGTGGCCTGGGCCACCGATAACTGTATGGCGAGACTTCCCGCGAGCGGGATCTTGAGGATGGTGGCATCAAGAGTCAGCCGCCCGGAAGCCGTGCGCGACCAGAGGAACAATGCTACCGCTCCCCCAATAATAAGCGGCCCAAACCAAATCACGTTCCCCGAAAGCCAGCTTGAAAGGCCCACGACGATTTGTGTAACTGCAGGTAGTTCGCTGCCAAATCCTGAAAACAGCTCTGACATTCGGGGTACGACATAGACGGTTAGGAACGTCACCATGCAAGCCGAAGCGAATAGCAGGAACATCGGGTACGCGAGCGCTCCCCGAATCTTGCGGCGCAATGCAACGTTCCGTCTCATGTACGTAACATAGCGACTAAGAACATCATCCAGCGCGCCGGAACGCTCGCCGGCCAGAATCGATGCGGTGTAGATCCGGGGAAAGAGACTTCCCTGGGCAGCAAAAGCTTGCGACAATGCCGCCCCACCCCGAATCTTTTCTTCAACGTCTCCAAGCACTGCCCGCAGCCGCGCCGACGCCGCGCGTTTCCGCAGCATGGAGATGGCTTGCAGAATTGGGATGCCGGCACGAAAAAGCGCCGCCAGTTGCTGGTTAAAAAGAAGAAAGTCGTTTGCCTTGACTCGAGCGTACGCACCACGACCGCCGAGGCGCGTCAAAGTGGTTACGCCTGAGGTCTTCGGTGGAGTGACGTTGAAAACGCGGAAGCCTTCCCGCTCCAGCCGTGCTCGCGCTTCGTTCACACCCGGCGCGTCGACCGTGCGGGTCACCACTTCGCCCGCGGGCGTTCCTAAACGACAGATAAACTCAGCCATAGATTTACAATTTCGCGCCTCAAATTGAGGCGCGAGTATAACACGTGCGCGTGAGCAGCCAGTTTGGGTCGACTTTCTTACACGCCGTAAAGAAATGGAAGTTGCGTGTCTTTGTCCGTTTCAAAGAATCAGTTTCGATTTCTTCGCATCGTAGGGTGCATTATTAAGCCTCGTTTTCAAGACGGCCGAGTTACTAATCCGGCCAGCCGGGCATTTGTTCTTGCGCGACGTCGAGACCCTGTCCTACAATGACCTCGGTCAACACATACTGGAGTGGAATTCGCGCGCGACCGTCTCCCACGCAAGCCGTTCTCAGGTAAGCTCTATAAAAATTGAAGTTTCGGGCATCACAGCCTGGCTCTTCGGCATCTGTGTTGACAGCTTTCTCAGGTCCGTCCAATAAGTCTCGGGCAAGTTTCTCGGGTGCTTGACGAAAACAGCGGGGGTCACATGCACTTACCGGCCAGATGGGCTCTTAGGATCGCGCTCGCAGTATCCTTTCTCTTCGTTTTTGCCACACAAATTTCCTTTAATACTGGAGCCCAGGAACAGGGTGCGCAAAAGCCAGCCACCGGCACAACACCGGCGAAAACCGATCCGACCGGAAATCCGGCACCTCAGCAAAAGCTGGGCCATGAACTCGACGGGCCGGTGATCGTAAATACCGATCTGATCACCTTGACGGTAACCGTGACGGATACCTACGGTCGCTACGTTTCAGGGTTGAGTCAGAAGGCTTTCACCATACTCGATGAGAAGCAGCCGCAGGAGATCACTTTCTTTAGTGACGACGATTCGCCGGTCTCTATCGGTGTGCTATTCGATGTGTCGGGTTCAATGAGCGGTGACAAGATTAAGAACGCGCGTGAAGCGCTGGCTAAGTTTATTCAAACTAGTCACAACTCAGATGAGTATTTCCTCATTGCCTTCAACTCACGGGCCCAGTTGCTGCTCGATAAAACTCGCGATGGCAATGCGGTTTTGGACAAGCTTACTTTCGTTCAGACCAAAAACAATACGGCGCTCTATGACGCCTGCTATCTCGGCGTGGAGAAGGTACAGCGCGGGCTCCATCCCAAACGGGCGCTCTTATTGATCAGCGATGGCCAGGACAACAATTCCCGTTACACATTCAATGAGCTTAGACGACTCTTGAAGGAGTCGGATGTGGTCTTGTATGGCGTCGGAATTCTCAGCGGCGGCGATGCCGGCAGCGCCCTCGGGATGGAAGGTCAGGGCATACTCGATGAGCTGGCCAGCGTCTCCGGAGGGAAAGCGTTTTTCCCGCGCTCGGCTGTGGAGATGGATGATATTTTCGAGCAGATCGCGCTGGAGTTACGGCATCAATATTCGATCGGCTACAAACCCAGCAATTTTTCTAACGACGGCAAGTGGCGTAAGATTAAGGTGAAGGTAACTCCGCCGCGTGGCTTGCCGCGCCTGTTTGTGCGTTCTAAGGAGGGTTACTACGCAATTCCCGGCGCACGATGACACTTGTTTTCGAATCTGTTCGGCAACGCACTAACCCTCCGAAGGCTTCCTTCTAATGTGTGCGCAGTGGACGCAGTCGTTCGCGACGCTGTTTGCCCCAGTCTCGCGAAGTAAGTGAGCAAACAAGCTCTGGCGCTCCGCCCCCATCTCCAAGGGGCTTGCGGGGCGCTTCGCATGATCGGGCATCTGCCCTTAAGCTATGGGCGAGGACTTTGTGGTTAACATCGGCAGCTAGGCGGTGTTTTCTTAGGTGAGGATATAGTTGGTGATAAACCGTTCCATGTATCATGCGGTGAATTCCGGGGCCAGGACTCTTGTCATTCTGAGCCTGGTTGTGTTCACCGTCGCAGTGCTTATAGGTACAAATTATACTTCGGCTGCAGGTACGCAGGATGAGCGCGCTCGCCGTACCGGTCAACCGTCCGCGGCACCGACCGCCACACCAACTCCGGCGCCCAGGACCGGCTCAACGCAGAATCGGCCTGCGACAACAGCCTCTCCTGCGGCGGTGCCTACCGCGACGACTACTCCGATACCGAGGACCACGAGGCCCCAAACACCTGTAAACCGACCGACGGTCACACCGACTCCCGAACCGTCTGGGATTGATAGGATCATACCGCAACTGGGGGAGCCGCCTCCGCCGCCAGTGCTAAAGCCAAAACCGACACCCCCTCCGCCCGAAGAATTTGGCGAAGGCGAGGTTGTCCGAGTGGACACTGAGCTGGTCACTCTGAATGTCCGTGTAATCGACCGCAACAATCGTCCGATCGATAACGTGCGAGAGAGTGATTTTCACATCTTTGAAGATGGCGTCGAACAGCCGGTGGCTTTTTTCACCAGAGAAGAAGTCCCGGTCAGCTATGGTTTGGCCGTAGACAATTCAGGCTCCCTGCGGAGCCAGTTACAGAGCGTGATCGACGCGGGCAAGACTATCATCAACAGTAACAAGCCCGATGACGAAACCTTTCTGGTCCGTTTCATCAGCAGCGACAAGATCGAAACCATGCAGGACTTTACCTCGAACATGGAGCTCCTTTTGGATGGACTCGACAACATGTACGTAGAGGGGGGCCAAACTGCGGTCATCGATGCAGTCTATCTATCTGCCGAGCGTGTCGCCGAATACAAGAAGGGTGACGAAAACGACCGGCGACGGCGCGCGCTGATCGTAGTAACTGATGGCGAAGATCGGGTGAGTTTCTATAGACAGGAACAATTGTTTGCGCGACTGCGCGAGGCAGATGTCCAGATCTACGTCATTGGTTTCGTCAACGAGCTCGAGAAAGACGGCGGCTTTATCCGCAAGAGTTCTCGCGACAAAGCAGTCAGTCTACTGAATAAGCTGGCATCTGAAACTGGCGGCCGCGCTTTCTTTCCCCAGTCAATATCGGAATTGCCCAAGATTGCCAACGACATCGTGCGCGATCTTCGCACCCAGTACGTGCTCGCCTATAACCCGACAAACAAGGCTCGTGATGGTTCATTTCGTACGATCAGGGTTGCGGTGGCGGATGCGGCGGGTCGTGACAAGCGTATCGCGCTCACGCGCGGCGGGCGTATGGCCCCCAAGGGAGGACCTCCGGCCCCGGCTCCCACGAAACCCGCTACACGCACAACTACCGCAAGCCCAAGGGCAGCTTCGACAACAAAAACACCTTGAGATCCATAGTCCCGTTAGGGACATAATGTTCACAGACTAGGTTTGGGTAAGACTAAACTCCGTCAGGAGTGGAACATTAGTTCTTCGGTACTGGTTCAGTTTGAACGTCGGCGATGGCACTCCATGACGGAACCGCGAGCGGTAGCGAGTGGGAGTTCACTCAACACTGCTACTGTTCTCATGATGCCAAAAGCCAGCCCAAATGTGTTTTGAGTCCAGGAGCCGGTCGCTACCGCTCGCGGTTCCGCAGTGGGTGTTGGCACTGGAGGTATTTTCGGTGGCTATAAGCATCTTGCTCCTCCTCAGCTGAGCCTGAACATGCGTGCTGCGAATTCGATCAGATTAGTCGCCCTTGTTCTCACGTTCATGGCCTCCCTCGGCGGGGCCAACGGCCAGGAAACAAAATCAAACCTCCGCTCTTTGCCGGCTATCACTTCGCGAGCTGAATTTGACTCCCTCGCCCGGATTTATTCCGATAAGGCATACCCGCTCCCTCACGTGCTCTTCGTCATCGACCGCAAGAACAAGAACAAAATCTACTATGTGAATTCGACGCGCTATCCCTTCCATAAAGATTTCGTCAACGGCACGTATCTTTCTCTCGAGCGCGGACAGGAGTTTTTCGAGATCAACTACCTGAAAGTTAACCGCCGCTTTATGCTCGGCACAATCGCCTATCAGACTCCTTTGCAACGATGGACGTTCGAATTTTGGGAAGGCGATCTAATTTCTGCGGGTCAAATCAAGACTGCGTCCGATGTCATCAACAAAAGCTTCTTCCAACCCGTGGCTTTCAAACCAAACTCATCACGCCAGGACGAGGCGTCCGCGCGTGTTGAAGGCCTCGAACGTATTCTGCAGAATGATATCGCCAAGGAGCAGGAGTATGAACCGCTCAATCTCGCCCGCGGCCTGGGGCGGATTCACATCATCGAGAAACTGGACGAGCACGTCGAAATTGGATCCAACGAAATCCTGGTGCTGAACGAAGTGCCCCTCCAGCTTCCGCCGGTTGCCGGCGTGATCGTCGCCAAGCCTTCCACCTCACTGTCGCACATCAATCTGCTCGTGAAGGGCTGGGGTGTGCCTAACGCCTATATCAAGAATGCGCATCAGCTTCTGAAGGAATACGACGGTTGGTGGGTTTCGTTTGAGACTAAGCGAGACACCTATACGATCAAGCGCGCCGATCTGGGTCAAGTGAAGGAATATCAGAAGCGCATGGCTTCTCGCCCCGACCTGATCAGGCCGCGTTCAGATCTGACTGCGAGTCGCATTGCTTCCCTCAGTCATCAACGGGCCAAAGACGTCATAGCCTATGGTGGCAAGTCGGCCAATCTGGGCGAGATGATGCAGGCTCGCCTCCCGGGAATCATCGTTCCTAACGGCTTCACCATTCCCTTCTTCTATTACGACCAGTTCATCCGCGAGAACAGACTCGACGAGACGATCGACGAAATGATGAACGATCAGAAGTTTGTTCACGATCCTTCCTACCGGCGTGCGCGGCTTAAGGAGTTACGAGAGCAGATGCAAAAAGGTCGGGTCAACGAGCAATTGCGCAGCGCTGTCTTGGGCGTTGTTCATGCTCAGTATCCGGGCAAGGGTTTATTCGCGCGCAGCTCGTCAAACTCGGAAGATCTACCGAAGTTCAGTGGCGCCGGGATTCATTCCAGCGTCCCCAACGTCAAGGGTGACCAGCAACTGTTAGAATCGATTAAGACAGTCTGGGCTTCGCTTTGGAACTTCGAGGCGTATGAAGCGCGCGAGCGCGCCGGGATTGATCATGGAAAAGTTTTTATGGCGGTGCTGATCCAGGAAGGCATTAACGCGGACAGCGCTGGAGTTGTGCTCACCACAGACCCTTACGACCGCGAAAACAAGAGCGCCTACTACATCAGCGCCAAACGTGGCTTAGGCATCAAGGTCGTTGAAGGGAAGATAGTGGCCGAACAAGTCATTTTTCGTCCGCAAACAAACACTATCCAGGTGCTCACCAGATCGGCTGAAGACAGTTTGCTGACGTTTGATGAAAAAGGCGGCGTTAAGGAAATTCCTATATCCGGCGAGCGCGCAGTGTTGACAGATGAGATGGTTCGCAAACTGGTGAAGGCGGCTCAGAGTATCAAGCGGGTCTTTGGCGGCAAGGATCAGGACATTGAGTGGATATACATGGGCGGAAGAATTTATATCGTGCAGGCGCGGCCGTTTGTTGCGTAGTCGCAGAATACAGAACCGCGAGCGGCGAGTGGATGTTGGCACTCACCCTCAAAGAACCGCTTGCGGTAGCGCACTCAAGTGACAGAACCGGGAGCGGTAGCGACCGGATGCTTGCTTCAAGTAACAACGTGCTTTAACCTGGCACTTCAAGAACAATTCGATCGCCAGATCCTAACCTCACATTAGGAGCCAATTGATGAATCCTCACGGCGGGTTTCAGAGCATCACCATGATGTTGGAAACCCCCTTGATCCGAGGACGCGTGCCCGGCGTCCTCACCCGAGCGCTTTAGTGGTCAGCAATAGAGGCACGGCGAGCCGTGCCCCCAACGTCCTGTCAGAAAACCTAATTAAGAAGTATGTGAAAAGCATACCCGCTGGGCGAGCCAATGGGCAAACAATCACGTAGTCTATAATTCTCGAAACGAATTTGCAGTCTCCTCGAGCGTGGCCTATTATCCTCAGGTTTTCAAAACATCATGTTGTGAACTCAAGGGTTCCAGCCACAGATAAAGTGTTTCGGCCCAGCAGTAGATCCTATACCAGTTGCCAATTATGAAAGGAGAGGTCCTGCGTTGCAGATTATTCGGAAGCTATTCGCCGTCAGCTATTCAGCTATTATTTTCCTGTTCATCTGCTGCGGTCTTGCTTTGATCTTCTTCGCCGGACTGGAGCTTTGGCATGGACTCAACCCCGGCGAGGCGTTGCCGCTGAGGGGCCGTTTCAACTCTGTTCTTGAGAGTATTGGGTTGTTGACTATCGCGGTGGTTGCTCTGGAACTCGGGCAAACGATCCTGGAAGAGGAAGTGCAGCGGAAAGTGCAGGTGAGCGCGCCCACGCGCGTCCGGCGATTCTTGTCGCGGTTTATGGTTGTTGTCGTTGTGGCGCTCTCAATAGAATGTTTGGTGACTGTCTTTGAACTCGCTCATGAGGATCCGTCACGACTGCCCCAAGCCGCTGCTATCGGGGTCGCGGCAGGTGTGCTGCTGGCTGCCTGGGGCGTATTTATCAAATTGAACAAGAGCGCCGAGGAGTTAGAGCCAGAAGCGATGGCGGAGGCTAAGAGCGAGGATCGCAAGGTCAAGTAGTAAATGTCTAGGGGGATTCGCGTTAAGGTAGACGCCGAAGCCGGATTCTGATCCGTCATGGTCAGGACACAGGCTTCAAGGTTTTTGATAGCCGAGCACCCGCGCTTTAAGTTGAGCTGTGCGGGGGTCTTGTTCAAACGTTACCCATCCTTCGCGAGTCGCATGGCGCGGCAGGAAAGCGACATCGAGTTCCCCGCGCGCTTTCTCTTCACCGCCCCTCTCCAACACCACTTCGATGCGCACTCCCTCGGCTGTTTCATCGCCGTGATTAACCACTGCCACGGGCACAATGAAATTGAACTGACGTTGTTCCGGTATACCCAGACGAACTTCGAGACGTGGTGGGTCGTGGCCCATCGAGGCGCCGGTGTATATGAGATAACCGAGCGTCGAGGCAACCAGTATGAGCCCAACGGCAAACACAACCCACTCCAACCAATTCTTTTGTATCTTTTTCATTGCAGCAATAGCCTTCCCGCAGATGCGCCGAGTGTGGCAGCTACGCCGAGCACTACGGTCTGAGCCAGAGCAGTGAATAGTGTGACCCCTTCAAAGCGACCGAAGAACCAGAGAAGCAGAGCCGAAGAGCTTAGCGCAATTGCGTAGGTAACGAAGGTGCCAAGCAAAATAACAGTTGGATGATCTGCGCGAACAAAATCAGACGCGCCTTTGAAGTCGCTGTAGTGCAGAATTAGGAATGCAATCAAAAGCGAGAATATTGCTAGACCCATTAACCTCACCCATGACGTTTCAATAGCAAGAATGACAACCTCTTCCGTCGGTGCAACGTTCGCGGCAAAGAGAACGGCGCCGCAGAGGGCAAAAACCATCTGGCCACCGAAATGAATTTCATTCTTGTTCGAACTTCCTCCCAAACCCTCGTCTTCTTTGCCACCAGCGCCAAGCTGCGCAGTGCCGATTGAAACGCCGATTGCTACGGTCATGGCTTCCACCACAATCATTCCGGCAATCTCAATAGCAGACATTCCATAGGTAATGCGTCCCAGAAGAAATAGAAGCAGGGCACCAAGAAAAAGCCCGATGCCCATCTCTTCGACGGAGTCGATTGCGACTTCTGTCATGCTCGAATCAAGTCGCAAGCCTGAATAGCGGTTGTATCCTAGCAATAAAATGAAGGTTGTCAGTACATAGGCTATCAGCCGATAAGGATGCGCTATAAATCCGGCCCACCAGACTTCCATCGTGTACAGCAAAGGGAGGCTGAACATTAACCCGCCAGCCACCCCACGTCCGTACTCCTGCAAGGATTCAGTAACCGAGCGATCTATTGTTTTTGCTGCCTTGCGACGAGACATAGAAAAATCGTGACGTACAACAACCAAAGCTTCGAAGGCGTCCGCGACTTACTAAACTACTCAACAGACTTGTGGGGGATTTGAAACTGCAGAATAACTGCTTAAACGGCATCGGGCAAACAAAACTATCAAAGCATGAAGACAAAGACCTGGAACTGTATTACTAGTGGAACTCTCCCCGGTCATACCAAGATGACAACAGTTTTTCACTTCGTAACCGCATGTTTGACCGCGGGAGCACAAAACTTTAGCATTAGTGGCTAGTGGTTGCCGCTTTATACTTGCTCTTGGTCATCCTGCTTGTTCTGGCGAACGGCTTTTTTGTGGCCTCAGAGTTTGCCTTGGTGGGTGTACGTCGTTCGCGAATCGCAGCCCTGGCGGCGGGCGGTAATCGCCGCGCTAAGCTCCTGCTCGAACTAATCGACAACCTGAACGCCTATATCTCTGCGACCCAACTTGGAATCACAATGGCCTCTTTGGCGCTGGGGTGGATTGGCGAGCCGGTGTTTGCTCATTTGCTCGAAGAGCCGCTCAAAGGTCATGTCTCAGACGCAGTACTTCATACCATCTCATTTACGCTGGCTTTTACGATCATCACGTTTCTGCACATTGTTCTGGGCGAGCTCGCTCCGAAAACTCTGGCACTGGAACGAGCAGAAAGAGTGTCGCTGGCGATAGCCCGGCCACTTCACATTTTCTACAGAATATTCCTTTGGCCCATCCGCATGCTCGACTGGGCGGGCACGCGCACTGTCAGACTATTTGGCCTTCATCCTTCGGGAGAACATGCTTCGATCTACAGTGCGGATGAGCTGCGTCAACTCGTAAACATCTCGCGTAATAGCGGGCACCTTAAGGTCGACGAAGAAAAACTGATCAACCGCGTCTTCGACTTTAGTGAGGCGGAAGTGCGTGAAGCGATGATCCCAAGGACCAGGGTATCCGCCCTCTCCCTTTCGGCGTCCTTGCGGGAAACAACGAAAATGTTTAGCGGTACAGGATACTCACGAATGCCCGTCTACAGGGATAAAATGGACAACGTAGCCGGCATAGTCTTTCGCAGAGACATTGAACCCTTCCTGGAAAACCCAAACTTGCCGTTCTCACTTAAAGACCTGATTCATCCTGCGTTGTTCATACCAGACAAGGCTTCGCTCGGCGCTGCGCTCAAGCAATTGCAGGCGAACAGAACGCACCTCGCGTGCGTAGTTGACGAACATGGTGGAATGGAAGGGATTATTACCCTCGAAGATTTGTTGGAAGAGATCGTGGGTGAAATTGACGATGAGTTTGATGAGGAGTCGCGTGCCCAAATAGTCAAAGAGCATGATTCTTACCTGCTGCACGGCACATTGGCAGTGCGCGACGCCAATCGCATACTCAAATTGCAGCTGCCGGAACATGCTGGGTATACGACAATCGCCGGTTTTCTTATGGCCCAGGCAGGTCAAGTGCTCAAAGAAGAAAGTTCCATCGACTACTACGGCAGTCGTTTTATCGTCGAACGTGTTGAAGGCCGGCGAATTCGGCGGGTTCGCCTGATTCTGAAAGCGAGCGCCAACCACATCCCGCCTAGTGCCGATGCTTCCGGTGCTTGATATTGCGCCGCGACCCCCGCTTCTTCTATCGATTGGCTTTAAAATTGGCTAAATCCTTCTTCGCCATGCGCCCGCTTTCCATAGTCTAACGGTGCGCCGCCCCCACCAATCCGAGTTAAGCCTATATTGATGACGAGACTGCCTTCACGCACTCGTCGCTTTCTGGAGCCTGGGCATCTCCCAACTCGGCTGAGTCAATTCAGGATCCAAGCCCGCTCCGCAGAAGTTGTCTTCGCGGCTAAGTTCAGTTTGTCCATGCCGAAGGAGATAGAGAGTCAGGCTCATTCGAAGGGCGGCAAGATTGAGCGTACGAACGCACAACAGAGGTCAGCTCTCGTTGATTTACTTCGGACGCACCGAGCCACTTCTTCTTTCTTGTGGTTTCACCTGTTCGTAGGACTGGTATGCCATGGTCAACATGCGCGTGTGGTCGGGGGATGACATGGGTAGCGACAACTTCTCCGACCCGGCTCGCAGCCGCCGCTCCAGCATCGACTGCGCTTTTCACGGCCGCCACCTCGCCGCGTACAATCGCAGTGACCAGACCGGCGTCGATCTTTTCATACCCAATGAGCTGCACGTTTGCGGTTTTGACCATCGTATCGGCCGCCTCAATCATGGCGACTAACCCTTTGCATTCAACCATACCGAGCGCTTCTTCCATGATTCATCCTCTCCGGCAGTGTCGGGCAAATCGTGTTAGAACTCCTGTCACTGAAGCGCGAAGAATATCATAACTTTCCTGGCGTTTAGCTAATTCCTTAATGAGTGAATGGGAGCTGGAATTCGTCCGCCGCGCTGGATAAAACCTGCGGAAGAGAATAGACTGGCGGCCATTATCGGTGCGCTGCCCAGCAGGCCGCCGTACTCGACCATTTCGCCCACCTCACGTCCAGGCACGGGAATAATGCGAACGGCTGTAGTCTTATTGTTCATTACCCCGATAGCCATCTCATCAGCAATGATTGCGGCGATCGTTTCTGCTGAAGTAGACCCGGGCACCGCCACCATGTCGATACCTACCGAACAGACGCTGGTCCACGCTTCGAGTTTGTCCAGTGAGAGAGCGCCTATTTGCACGGCTTCGATCATTCCGGCATCTTCCGACACCGGAATGAATGCGCCACTCATGCCACCGACCGATCCGCTGGCCATCGCACCGCCCTTTTTCACGGCGTCGGTAAGAAGTGCCAGTGCAGCTGTGGTTCCGTGAGCGCCGGCGCGCTCGAACCCCATCGCTTCGATAATGTTGGCCACTGAATCTCCGGGCACGGGCGTGGGCGCGAGTGATAAATCGATGATGCCGAACGGCAGACCCAACCTGCGCGCGGCTTCTCGACCCACCAGTTCTCCGGCGCGCGAGAGCTTGAACGAGAGCTTCTTGATGATTTCAGCTAACTCCTGCAGCGGCAAATCCGCAGGCGCGTGTCTAACTGCATAATTCACCACGCCCGGGCCCGAGACTCCCACATTGATAACCGCTTCTGGCTCGCCGACACCGTGAAAGGCGCCAGCCATAAACGGGTTGTCTTCGACGGCGTTGGCGAAGCAAACGAACTTGGCGCAGGCAATTCCTCCTCGTTCGCGCGTGCGCTCGGCAGCGTCTTTGATTATGTTCCCGACCTGCCGGACCGCGTCCATGTTGATGCCCGCCCGGGTGGTCGCCACATTCACTGACGAGCACAAATGTTCGGTACTGGCTAAAGCCTCGGGAATGGAATTTAGGAATTCAGTCTCCGAGTGGGTAGCACCTTTGTGCACCAGGGCAGAGTAGCCGCCAATGAAATCGACGCCTACCACCTCGGCCGCTTCATCGATTGCGCGTGCCAGTTGCACCGGATTGCCGGTGGAGGCTTCCGAAATCATCGAAACAGGCGTAACCGCGATCCTTTTGTTCGCAACCCGAATTCCAATCTCGTCGCCGATTTCGTCTACCGTGCGCACCAACCTGTCCGCCACGCGCCTGATCTTTTCCCCGGCGCGCTCAGCCGTCCTCTCGATCGACTCGCTGGCGCAATCCCGCAAACTCAAACCCAGCGTAACGGTCCGCACATCGAGGTGTTCCATCTCGGTCATCGCCACAGTCTGAAGGATTTCGGCTTGTGAATATTCCATAAGTGGTGTTGGGTATCGGGTGTCAAGTGCCAGGTAGCAAGGCGCATGTCAGAACCGCGAGCGGTAGCGACCGGGTCAATCATGCGCGGGTGACGAATAATAACC
>JACDCK010000049.1 GCA_013817595.1 Pyrinomonadaceae bacterium
CAAATCGAAAGTGTCGATAAATTATAAAAACCCAACCACGATGACGCAAAAGGAATATTCTCATAAAAACGCAGGCAGCCTGCAAGTCTTTGTTCTCACGAAATTACCTCGTGGAGACTCCTTCGTATTAGTCATATAGCCAAAGAGTAAGTTGCGTTTTCCGCACGGGTATGGGCTGCGACAGGAGGAGCGGCAAGTGAAGTCATTGCCGCGTTTGTCTGGCGTGGAGTGGAAATCTATACTCACCTCTGCGAAGACTCAGAACCCTCCGATCAGGATCCATTGGCAACTGGTAGGATGTTTGTTGTCGCTCTCCCGACGCCAATCAAACCGACGAACTACTCCCGATGACTAAGAAATCTCTCAAATCGAAGCCCGCTATTGTGCAGGAAGATCCGGAGAATGCGCCTGCCGGCTGGGCGCCGGTGCAGCACCTGCTGGCTGGTTCGTCGGGGCTGTCAATCCTCCTGATAGAGGGCCGACAGCCTCCGGCGCTAGTGGTTTCAAACAATAATTCGATCTGCCGTGCTTTTCAGTCTTCGCCCGACCACGTTAGTCTTTGCGATCCCTACTGCGGGGACGCGCATTGGCGTGCAATGAGTAGTGGAGGCGTAGCCCGTTACAAGTGTCATGCAGGCCTGCAATGCTTTACCATGCCGGTCCAGATTGCCAACGGGCGAACTCTGGCGGTCATCGGAGGACGCGCCTTTGTCTCCGGCGCTGACTATCGGGTCATGGTCGAGCGTCTTCGCGCTGGTGACCTGAAAGAATTGCTTGCCAGTGAACCTTTCTCGAATGTCATCTTTGCCGAGCCAGCCAAACTGGATCAGTTAGCTGACCGCTTGCAGAAGGCCGCACGCCAGATTAAGGGTGAAACGTATCCTCTGCCCGCGAACCAGGAGGAGCCTGCACCGCTCGCGGCGGGAAACGCTGTAGCTCTACAAGCACCGGCACTGCCTGTGCCTTCGAAGTCTCCCTCCGATCTGCAACGCGAGATTGATCAGCTGCGGGACGAGCTTGAATATCGCTCGCATCTTGCGGAGTCGTTGCGTCACTTCCTCGAGCGCATCAGTTCTACAGATCCACAAAAAACCTATACGGCTATTCTGACAAACTCGAAAGACCTGTTGCTGGCAGAGCGCGCCTCGCTGCTGGTGGTCGACGAGAGAGCAAATGAACTGGTACTCAAAGCCAGCGTAGGACTCAATACGCAGATTTCCGAGGGGGCCCGCATAAGGCTGGGCGAGGGAGTTGCGGGAGGAGTACTGGAAACGGGCAGGGCACTGGTAGTTGAGAATATTGAAAACGCCGGTATGGAACCTGCGCCAGCAGAACGACAATACAAGACCAAGTCCTTTATCAGCTACCCAATCAGAATCGGCGGTCGCACGATCGGGGTCCTAAACGTAACCGATAAGTCGGGCGGCGAAAAATATGATGATGTCGATCTGAGTTTGCTCGACATTATCGGTCCCCAGGTGGCGCTGGCGCTGGAGCGGGCCGAGTGGCAAGAGCGGGCGAAAGAATTTCAATTGATGTCAATAACGGATCCGCTAACAGGTTTGCTGAACCGGCGTTATTTGCAGGAGCGTATGAATGAAGAAGTGAATCGCTCCAAGCGCTACGATTATCCGATGAGTTTCTTGATGATCGATGTCGACGATTTCAAGAACTACAACGATCTCAACGGTCACCAGGCAGGCGATCAGGCGCTCCAAATTACAGCTCATTGTTTGAAAGTGGCTCTCCGATCCGCAGACGTAGCATGCCGATATGGCGGAGAAGAGTTTGGAATTCTCTTGCCGCAGACACCGGCCAATGAGGCAATCATGATCGCCGAGCGAATGAGGCAGCGCGTAGCGGAAACGGTTTATCCGCATGGTAAGTCACAACCCCTTGGCGGCGTGACGATCAGCATTGGTATCTCTATCTTTTATAAGCACGTCGATACTCCCGACCGAATAATCGCCGCGGCTGATCGCGCTCTCTATAACGCCAAGAGCAAAGGCAAGAACAGAATCGAGTTTTACCAGGACAGCTAAGAAAACCGAGGGAAGGCAATGAAAGGAAGGATCCCGGCAAAAAAGCTCGGCGAATTCTTGGCCGTGTAGCGGCGATGAGTTCCTTCAGAGCCCATGAACTCCGAGAGATCGTGTCTCATCCTCGCAATTCAGGCAGCGGTGCGGCTTGCTGCTCCTGACTAGCGTACCTACCTCGGCTGGATGCGGAGGATGAAGTTGCAGATGGCGATTTTGTCGTCGGGGCGAACCTCAGTTCGATCTTCCCGGGGAAGCTCGCGTCCGGCGACTAAAGTTGGATTGCGGCCTTTCGGAGTTAGCCAGTAGCGACCATCGTTCTCCCGCGTGAGCACTGCGTGGACGCGACTCACCTCCGGATCGCCTTTCAGTGGCAGGTCCACTGTGATCGATCTCGATCCGCGGCCAATCGTGATCTCGGGCTTTGAGATGGGCACAACCGACTCCCGCACCCCATCTCGCCAGACCTCCATTGAATAGAGTTCGATCACCCGCGGCCGGACAATAGTCTGCTCATTTTCCCCGGTCTCCATGGTTTCGCGGATAGTAAGGTTCGGATCGAAGGCCGGCGTTCCCGCTTGGGATGAGTCCACGCGAGACGTAACCATAGTGTGCCCGCTCTCCGTCTCGTCCCAAACCCCCTGGACACGAAACTCGCCTTTGCTGAGAGTGCCGTCAACCCGCAGTTCCACGGTAAAAGATTTCGCCGCCAGCGGGGTTTGGCCACTTAACTCCCTCGCCCTTTCCGAGAGCACGTGAAATAGCCCCTGCTCGAGGCCACGACGCTTGTCGCCTTGCCAGTCCCTATCATCGTCAGCACTGAGATAGACAATGTATTCGCGCGGGATGTAAGTGGGACCGCCCGGCGGAGTAAACATCTCGCGCTGCATGACGGCCTCAACTTCGCGGGCAATCTTAACCAGGAACTCCTCCCAGATGCGCCGCGGCCGGGCGTGCTCGTCCGCGGCTTCCAGCAGACCCTCTCCGCTTTCGCCGTCTATCCATTTTCTGATGGACTCGATCAATCCCAATTTTATTCAGTTCCTTCTAGTGAATTCGCGCTCTTGGAGCGTGCTCGCAGGGTCCTCGCAGTCGAAGCTAGTCAAACTTTACGAACCGTTTACTTATCCAACCGCGATCCGACGAAAACTGATCGTTTTTGGCGCGCCCGTGGGTGACGACATGAACTTCATACCAGTTGTTGTATTCTTTTAACAACTTTATTCGCGAGCCGATCTCAGCCAGCCCAATGGTCTGATTTGAAGAACTCGGACCGGCCCTGAGGTTTACGTCTGTGGTTGTAACACCTTCACGGCCGGCTACAAAGACTTCCGGTAGTCCGGCGATCCGTCGCAAGGGGTTCCATTGAGACGTGACGTATTTGTGCGTGGCCAGCAGCATTCCAGAGAAGCTAAAAATAAGCAAAAGCGCCACCAGGAATCTCCTGGGCCGGCCTCGTGGTGCCGGCGGACGCGACTGAACCTGCACTGACGAAGGTTTTCCGTTCCGCGACTGATTGGGAAAGCCGGCGACAATGTCCTTCGCTGAGGGGTGCGGGGCACTGCTTACCGTTCCCTCCGCCACCTGCTGAATCCTGCTCACGGGTACCACGATCCGCGGACGTTTCGAGGGCTCAAGACTGGCGCGGGCCAATTCCGGCGCTTGGGCGAGCTCGAAACGGGCCCTCGGCGGGGCCTGATTGATGTCTTCAGGCTCGATGCTCAGTTCGGAGCTCGGCTTGCGCCCCTGTTTCAAGTCTGGTGCGCTAAGCGGCCGCGTCGGTGGTAAAGCCGACTCCGCCAGTTCATCCCAAAACTCCTGCACTGTCTGATAGCGATTTTCGGGGCGCCTTTGGGTGGCTTTCTCAAGCACCCGCAGAACCGGAGCCGACCAGTATTCACTACTGATCGCGGGCGGCAACTCTCTAATTGAATGATGAGCAAAACGGCGCGGTGCCTCACCAGCAAGCAAGCTGTACGTGGTCTTGGCCAGGGAATAGATGTCCGCTGCGGGTGTCAAGTTTGCTGCGGGAGTGACGAGGGCTCCGGTGTCGAGTTGGGATGTCTGCACCAGAGGATTGTGTTCAGGAGCTGAGTAGATATTTGTTCCCACTCGGGTAATCGCGCCTTCATTTGCTTCGAAGCGTGCTACGCCAAAATCTGCAATCTTCACGATTTTTCTGTCGGCGGTCAGCAACAGATTCTGGGGCTTGATGTCGCGATGGATCACTCCACACTGGTGCGCATGAGCCAGACCGGAACAGACCTGCTCGAGAAAGAAGAGCGTCTTCTCGATAGACAGAGGGTGATGGCGAGAAAGTGCCAGCATGTCGCCGCCGGGCAAGTATTCCAAGACGATGTAATGAAAGGTTGTTCCGGCCAGGTCGATCGCGGTACCGTGGCCGAGACGGTTGATTATGTGCGGATGTCTGACCCGATCGATGGCCACCGCCTCGTTCTGAAAGTTTGCCACCAGCGTTCGTTCCAACTCTGCATCGGGCGTCTCTTGCAAGTAAATGTTGAGCGCTTTGATGACCACCGTGGTTGGCGCACCCTCAGGAGCCGCGTTGTCCTTGGCGACGTAGATCTCGGCGTAGCTGCCCCGTCCCAGGCATTCCAGTACATCGTAACGGCCATCGAGCCGGCTTTGTTGTACCCTCAGTTCCGCCATCAGCCCGCGTTCCCAACGATCATTTGCGTTCCTTAGATGCTTCGCCCGCCCCTTTTCAATCAGCTTACCCTACAGAAAACTTAACGCACACAGCGGGGCGCTCGCCCGAGGGAAGCCGGTGCGTGCCAAGTTTAAGGGGAGTTACCAGGGACGGGCCTCGGCAACATCTCTTCCAGATGTGTCAAAGCTCGCGGCTTTTCTTTATCGAATTTTATTGCCAGAGCCGCGAGGGCCAGGGTCGCCTCTTTTCGTATCGTGGAGTTTGCAGGAGAGGGGTTAATGTCTGATTTCACAATCGCCTGTTCAAGAGCCCGGGCAGCCTCTTCGCTCTTTCCCGCAAGCAGCGACGCCCTGCCATAGAGGTACAGAAACTCCGGGTCCGATGATTCCAGTGGACTGGAAACGCCCTGACGCGTTAGTTCAGCGTTCACCTGAGTAGAAAGCCAGGCATTTGCGTCTCTATCAATCTCGCGGCGGGTTTGCCCGAACTTCAAAAGTGGGTCTTCGGCCACCAATGGCGTGGGTGATACCTGGGCGCTCGGGTCGTTTTCTTCTTTAGGAAAAGGTATGGGCCCTTTGTAGCGCCTGCCTGCGTAGAAAGCGCCGCCAACTGCAGCGAGAAAAACAAGGAACATGAACAGGCGCGCAACAGCTCGGGCAAAACCACCTTTAGAAGTATTGGAGGCGGGAATGTTCAATTTTAGTTCTGGCGTACTGATCTGTTCCCCTTCTGTGTTGCTGCCGACGGGAAAAGCGACTCGGGAAGGTGAAACCAGCGCGTCTTCGGTAACGTCCATATTTGCCGCCGCAATCGGCTGGGCCACTCTGTTGATTGCCGCTACCTTTTCCAGCTCAGGTGAGACGGTTCGCTCCAGATCTTCCGAGCGCCCGTCGGAAGGAATCCGCTGGCCACAACGGACGACAACCGCGGTAAGATTGTCTTCCGCCCCGCGCTCATAACAGCGGCTCTTCAACTCATCGCAGAGTGCCTGCAAACTATCGTGCGTGACCAGCAACTGCCTTAATTCAGCGTCCGGGATATGACGGGTGATGCCATCCGTGCAGAGCAGAAACCCTGTTCCATCCTCGACCTCGATGGTTTTTAAATCGACTTCGACTGAGTCTTCTGCGCCCAAAGCGCGGCTAATGACGTTCTTGCTGGGATGGTGAGCAGCTTGTTCGGCGGTCATGCGACCCGCCCGCACTTCTTCTTCTACCACTGAATGATCTTCGGTTTCGCGGACGAGGTCGCCCTCCGTGGTGAGGCGATAAAGGCGCGAGTCTCCGACGTGGCCTATGGTCGCAATGTTCCCTTTCAGATGAAGTGCGACAATCGTGGTGGCCATCATCGAGAACTTTGCATGTTCCTGGGCCATCTGGTGAATTGAGGCATTGGCTCGTTGAATGGCCAACTCCATCAGGTCCTCGACATCGTCCCCGTCTACTTGATGACGGAAAGCTTCATCGAGCACTTCGATGGCTGTCTGCGAGGCGACTTCTCCGGCCTCTGCACCACCCACGCCATCGGCGACAGCAAAAATGAAGCGCCCGCTATCGGCCAGAAATGAATCTTCATTAAGCGGACGTCTTTCATTTAACCCGCGATCCGTGACAGCTTGTGCTTCGACGGTGAGGGTTTTTTCAGGCTGGCTCATTGGACCGCCTCCAGGTTGACCGGGGAAGAGCTTCTGGCAGGAGCTCTTCTGACAAGCAATTTATCGCCTGCATTGCGATGAGAGAAAGCCATAAGCATGCCAAGCATCGCATAGCTCGTAATCAAACTGAACCCGCCGTGACTCACAAATGGCAGCGTAATCCCGGTCATCGGGAGGGCCCGCAAAATGCCCCCGATATTAACGAGTGCCTGAAAGCCGACAAACGCCGTAAGACCTGCCGCGCAGAGTTTCGTAAACATATCACGTGCATCGAGCGAAGTGCGAACACCCGCGGCCACGAAAATAATCACGGTTAGGATTAGCACTGCCCCGCCTGCCAAACCCACCTCTTCGACCGCGGCGGCATAGACATAGTCCGAGTCGGCAATTGGAATAACTTCGGGAAAGCCAAGACCCAGGCCACGGCCTGTGGTCTTTCCAGAGGCGATTCCGAAGATAGCCTGGGCCGGTTGGAAGGCAAGCTTGTCAAACCAGATATCTACATTCACTGTCCTCTGCATCGCAGGACTCTGTTCGGCAAGCTCTTTCAATTGTGGACTCTGATTGAGGGCTTCCTCATAGTCCTTCTTCCACCAGGAAACTTCCGGAGACGGAGGATCGAAACCGTCAAGCCACAGATGAAATCGTTGCTGGATACGCGAAGGAAGGGCGGTCTGAATCGGGCGAGCGATGGTCGGCAATAGCGGGACCTTCTCCTGAATGTCTCGTGGCAGCGCACCCACAACCAGGATACTGATCACCAGAAACACCGAGCCCACAAACAACAGGAGTTGGGGCCAGCGTCGCACCGCCACCAGATAGAGAGTGGTGTAGGCGCCACTGAAGATGAGCATCTGGCCGAAGTCCTTGAGGGCAAAGAAAGGCACGAAAGGAATCATGGCCATCACGACCAGGGGCACGATGTCCCGCGCGCGGGGAATGCCCCAATAGGTTTCCGCAAGATCTTTGTAGCGCGCGGTCAGGATTCCCGCGAAGCCCACGAGGAAAGGAATCTTCGCCGGCTCCCAGGGAGTCATATTCCCCAGACTCTTCCCTGCGCTAGAGGTGACGACCGCAGCGGCCAGAGGCAGAAGTGTCAGCAACACAATGATGAAGCTGTTGCGTTGCAGCCACAAAAGGAACCCATCGCGTACACAGAACGAATACGCCACGGCAAACGCGACGAAGGAAAGGATTGGGATCCAGGTGTAACTCGCTGTAATGGCATTCCAGAGCGTGTAACTCGACTTGCGCCTGGGCAGTTGATCGATATCCACGGGCTGGGCTGGGGTTGGTGGCAGCCCCATTATCTGTTTCTTGATTGGACCGTAGTTTTCCAGAATATAGCGGGTGCGCAAAGCCTCCATCTTTACCTGACGGGCTGCTGCCTTGTTTCGAGCGTTGTATTCGGGATCGCTGTAAAGCCTGTATTGCACCAACATACCCAGAGAGAAGAGAAGTATGGCGGCCGTGAAAAGGATCCAGTTGCCTGCGAACTTCATAACGCGCGACAACCAGAGTAGCAGCACCACTAGGGGGAGGTACATCATGAGGTCGCGGACAGCCCCGATGATCGAAGTTTCATATCCACGCAGGAGAGCTGCGCGATAGATGCCGAAGTAGCCGGCGATCTCGAAGCCTGCAATTAGCAGAAGCACCAAGAGATGTGACGATGCGCGGTTTTTCATTCTGGTCAGTTAAGCTCTCGTTCTGGTCCCGTAGGGACG
The DNA here is from genome assembly GCA_013817595.1 of Pyrinomonadaceae bacterium. GTDB lineage: Bacteria > Acidobacteriota > Blastocatellia > Pyrinomonadales > Pyrinomonadaceae > PSRF01. The sequence goes on from JACDCK010000049.1 coordinate 8,089, forward strand.
CAATGTTTATAGCTAAAGACATCTAAAGCGAAATCGCCCTGTAGGGGCGACATCTCGCTCCTCCTATCTTGCCATAGCACACCGCTCTCCGGAGCTGGAAAGCTGTATGCTGGGGCTCGGCATCTCCCATCACTATTAGTCAACGTCTAGTCCCGGGCGCTACGCCTCTCTGTCGAGGCTGATTTCCCGGTTGCGAGCGTTGAGTGTTTGCTACGTTGAAATATCCCAGCTCCTTCGCCTTTAAGACCAGAGCCGCCGCGATCGGGGCCGCCGAGCGTGAACCATAGCCTCCGCCCTCTACAATCACCGCCATAGCCAGTTGCGGCCGCTCGAGGGGCGCAATGCAGAGAAACCAACCGTCGATCCGGGGATTCTGTTCATCCATGATGGTTTCTTCATATTCGCGAATGATGTTGCCTCTATTGTCTTTCTCTATTCGACGTCTGGTCCTTGGAGCACCGGTCTTGGGATCGTAAACCGGCACTACCTTCTGCGCCGTTCCCGTTTTACCTCCCGTATTGATTCCGGCGGCTCTTACCGGCGCAAACACTCCTCTTGCCGTTCCGCTCGGGCCGCCAGTTACGCGGCCCATGATCTCGCGCATTTTTTGCGCCGTTTGCGGCGATACCACCTGCTTGAAGACTTCAGGCTGGCGATTTAACTCGATCTTCGCCTTCATCAACTTGCCTTCCATGTTGGCGATGGCCGCGGCGGCGAGGGCCATTTGAAATGGAGTCATCTGACCAGCATAACCCTGCCCATATCCGATCAGTGCCAGGTCATATCTGGTGACTTGTTTGCCGGTTACTATTGTGGCTTCGCGTGGGGCCAGCGCACGCTTCACTGCCTCGGTGCTGGCGTTCCAGAGTTCAGGTTCCTTCCGGCCACGCAAGGCTTCTGCGGGGGTGTCGTAAGCTCCTATCCCGAGTTGCTGCGCTGCCTGCTTCAATCGTTCCGGCCCCAGTTTGACGCCCATCTGCGCGAAATATTGATTACACGAAACCTCGTAAGCGACATCGATCCCGATCCTGCCATGTACCTCGCCTGGTCCGGCATCGTCATAAATCACGTTTGCGCCTGAGGCCGCATAGTAGCCACCGCCGCTGCAAACAAATTCCGTGTTCTGGATACCGGCAATAAAAGCTGCCGTCATCGTCACGGTCTTAAAAGTCGAACCAGGAATGTAATAAGCGCCCAACGCCCGGCTGACGAGCGGCCGATCTCGCTCGTTGGCTGCCAGCCGAATCCACGTGGTTTCGTCTTCGACTTCCTTAAGACTATAAGAAGGCTCACTGTACAAAGCCAAAAGTTCGCCCGTCTGAGGATTCAGCACTACCACGGCGCCGTGTTTGCCCTTCAACTGATCGACCGCGGCTTGCTGCAGGTCTCGATCGATTGTTAGAACCACATCGGTATTGCCTTTGTTCTGGAGAGTCTCACCCTTGACCACCTGTAGCGCCTCAGGCAGCGCTCCACTCTGAACGCCGAAAAGCGCGCGCTCCAGACCCGGATCGCCTCGGTCTGAACCGAAGATGTGGGCCATCGCTTTGTCCATGGGATACTGCCGCGTGATGTTGCCACTTGAATCGCGGCGGTAGAAAGCCAGGGCCCTGTCGAGCTTCCCGCTGCGGTCGAGCATCCAGCCGCGCAAGGTCGACTCTGAGAGACGGCGATTGCGCAGGTCCTTGTAGGACAATTCCTGAAACTTCTCGTTTTTCTCGTGCGCGTAGTGTGCCCAGTAGAGGTGAAAACCCAGTAGACCAAGGGCCAACATTACAAAGAGCCAGCGCAGACCTCGCAGACCTCTATTTGTAGACGTCGAGCCGAGACGCTTTTTGACCTCGGTCGGAAGATCTTCCGGGACGGCTACGGCGGTGGCCCTCAGGCGCCGGCGATTTCTGAAGAGAGAGACCAGCAATAGAAGAATGATTAGCGCGAAGCCGCCGACATAGATCAGAGTGAGCAACGCCGGCATGTTCTCGGGTACGTGAGGAGCGACCGCGGTTGGGGTTGGCGACTGTAGCAGTAGCAAGAATGACATTTGGCGATCTTCTATTCCTGGCGGTGTTCGTCTTTCTAGTCTCTCTTGAAACGCACTTCCACATCCCCGAACCCCACCACATCGCCGGCTTCAATTTGCCGCGCCTCTCCGTAGGTAATACGACGTCCATTGATGTAAGTGCCGTTGGTTGATCCGGTATCAGCGACGAGCAGGGTACCTTCCGAGTTCAACAACAGGGTGGCATGGATTTTGGAGACGCTGGTGTCGTTCAACGACAGGTCATTGTCGGACGCGCGACCAACATTTAGACGTTTACCGCCAGGTTTGAAGATCAGCGGAACCTCGACAGTGCCATCGCGCCGCGTCACCCGGGCGGCAATAATCACATCCGGCGCAGCTGGGACTCCTTTCGGGATTTGAGGATCGATAACCGCTCGTTTCGCTTCATCCTCTTTTTTGAGCTCCTCCTCGAACTCGCCAAAAGTCGGGTCGACTGAAACCCCGGTGGTGAAAATGTCTACTTCTGTTTCCACCTTCAGCGGAGCGAGTGTGCGGTATCGATGATCGTTGATATGATCGATAGCCTCTGCGAGAACCTCATGTTCCAACTCTTTTAAGATTTCCGGCGGCGCTTCGGAATGCGTGCCCCATTCGACTTTGAGTTTTAGATTGTGCGGAGCAATGCGACCCTTGCGCCCCTCATCGCGCACCCGCTCGTCGATCAGACGCTTCATCCGTTCAATCAACTGTGAGGTGGTCAGCCCACTCTTTGGTTCAACCGTGCGGCCAAACTTTCGATCAACTACGTCGCCCATGCTCTCGAGCACGCGACGAAGCAAGCGTTCGGGCAACGCCTCTTCTCGTTTCTTTTTCGGGATTGGCTTTAGCTTTTCAGTCATGCAATCTCAAGTACGCCAACGCCTACAGCAGGTTCCGAGCACAGATGCCGGAGTCAGGTGCTGGTTGTCGGGTACCGGTTGTCGGGTAAGAGCTGAAAACCCTCTAAGCCGAGCCCGTTGCGGCCCAACCTCCCGCCGCCAACGCCCGACCTTCCACCCGGCACCTGGCATCTGACCCGCGGTACCGTTCAGGACGCTTGTGCAAAAACGCAGCCCATTCCTGAACTGCGTGGGAAGGTAGCTAAACTCCTGGGAACGGCGCTATTCTAGCTGAAACGACGGCGCGAAAATAGGGCTACGTTCCGGAAAGCCCCTGAATCGTCAATTTAATACCACTCCAGAACTATTTTTCTTCCCGTCCAAGCAGACAGATCGCTGTCAAATGGGGCGTTCGGTATACCTGGAGTCACATCATTCCAAAGGCAACCGCTGCTTTTAATTGTCATCTATTCAAAAGCTAGAACTTAAGGTACAAGACGTCGAACTGAGCAGTGGCTTGATGGTATCGTCCACCGGTCGGCAATTGATTCTCATAATAGGCCCTCCCCACTTGGCTCTTCCAACAGAAGTCGTCATAAAAACCAAGCTGTCGGTGTTAACAAATGTACTCTTAGAGCAGCACGTGAAAAAGCGGGTCTCATAGAGCCACCGGGGAGGAAACATCAGTGAGCACTCGAACTAATCGGCAAGTATGTCGGCTGGAACGTGACCTGGAAACGTGGATCGAGACAATAAACGCCGTCATTCCTTCGTTCCCAGCGCTTCGCTTGGGCAAAGTGCACATGATCTGGCGAAACATTGCCTTCGCTGCCGTGCTCTTCTTGGGTTTCCAATCCGCCACGGCGCAGGATTGGAATCAATGGCGCGGACCGAGCCGAGATGGCCTTGTACCAGCAACGAGCGCCCCATCGTCTTGGCCGGAATCACTACGGCGACTCTGGCGAGTGGAGATCGGAGAAGGCTACGCATCGCCCATCGTGTCCAGCGGGCGCGTGTTCATTCACGGCCGCCGCGATCCAGAAGAGGTCGTTACCGCAATTGATCTAGCTAAAGGTGAGGTCATCTGGCAGCAGAAATACGCGGCGCCTTTTCAGAAGAACCAATACGCCGTCACCATGGCGAAAGGACCGAATGCGACTCCGCTGGTGGTCGGTGATCGTCTCTTCACCCTCGGCGTGACCGGGGTGCTAAGTGCCTGGGACACAGCAAAGGGCGTGCAGCTTTGGACCAAAGACTTTTCGAAAACGGTTGACACATCAAAACTCTTTTGTGGAACGGCCGCTTCACCACTGGCCAGCGGCGGTTTGGTGGTAGTTCAGGTGGGCAGCGACGTGCATGGTGGCCGGATGTTGGCGCTCGATCCGGCGACCGGAGCCCAAAAATGGGAGTGGCGAGGCGCAGGACCCGGCTATGCTTCGCCAGTTGTTATCGACGTCGCAGGCAAGGTACAGATAGTGACGATGACTGAAAGCTCGATCGTGGGTATCGACGCGCAGACAGGTGGCGAACTTTGGTCAATTCCGTTTCCGGACGAATGGCACGAAAATATTGTGACACCCTTGTGGACCGGTTCGCATCTCGTGGTCTCCGGTACGCGTCAAGGCACTCACGCCTACACGCTCCAGCAGGCCAACGCTAAATGGCAGGCGACGGAAGCGTGGAAGAACCCGGATGTGGCGATGTACATGAGCTCACCGGTGTATGGCGACGGATTGATATATGGTCATTCCTCCAAGCGGAAAGGTCAATTTGTAGCGCTCGACGCAAAGACCGGCGTAGTTCGCTGGAGCACTGAGGGTCGAGACGGCGATCATGCCTCGGTGCTTCTCACGCCCAGCCACATCATCTATCTCACCAATGGCGCGGACCTGATTATAGCGCGGCGGGCCACCAAAGCGTTTGAGGTAGAGCGTCGTTACGACGTTGCGGATGCCGCGACCTGGGCAATGCCTGTCCTACTTGGCTGGGATATCCTGGTTCGTGACGCCACAGGCCTAATT
>JACDCK010000244.1 GCA_013817595.1 Pyrinomonadaceae bacterium
GTTTACCATCCGCAGTGACGTTTATTCGCTGGGCCTGTTATTTTACGAACTCTTCACCAGCAAGAAAGCATTCGAGGCGGCTACACTCGGCGAGTTGATCAAGCTGCGGCGCAGCAACACCTCGCCAACCACCCCCACCTCAATCGTCAAAGACCTCGATCCCATAATCGAGCGCGTCATCGATCGTTGTATTCAGAAAGATCCGGCCGAGCGACCTTCTTCCGCATTGCAAGTCGCCGCTGCTCTTCCTGGCGGGGATCCGATTGCCGCCGCGCTCGCTGCCGGCGAGACCCCTTCACCGGAGATGGTCGCCGCGGCGCCAAAGGAAGGTGCGTTGCGGCCCTCTATCGCAGTTTCAATGTTTGCTTTAATCGTGGTTGGCTTGGCCCTGATTGTGCTCTTAGCGGATAAAGTAGTTCTGTATGGTTATGTGCCGCTGGATAAGTCGCCCGACGTGCTGCGAGAAAATGCACGCGATATTATTCGGAGAGCGGGAGTGGTTGCGCCGGCCACGGATCATATGTACGCCTTCGATCAGGATCGCGGCCCGCTGGAATACATTGCGAGAACCGACATGCGAGCGGAGCGCTGGCAGGATTTGAACGACGGACAACCGGCGGTGATTGTTTATTGGTATCGGCAAAGTCCGAGTTACCTCGCAGGTTTCGATTTCTTCGGAGATGCGTGGACAAACCCTCCGCCTATAGTGTCGGGGATGGCGGGAGTGAAGCTCGATACGCGCGGACGCCTGCTCGAGTTTTACACCGTGCCGCCGCAGGTCGATCCAGTTCCGAGTTCCGAGTTCCGAGTTTCGAGTTCAGAACAAGCCTCAAGTCCCAAGTCTCAGGTCTCAAGTTCAAAACTTGCCGAACTCGAAACTCGAAACTCCACATTCGAAACTACCGCCGCTCCTGACTGGTCACCGCTGTTTGCTGCGGCGGGACTGGATATCTCCAACCTCAAACCAACTACATCCCAATGGGCGCCGCTTTATATCAACGACACTCGCGCGGCCTGGGACGGTGTGTACCCCGAACAGCCGCAAATTCCGATTCGTATCGAGGCCGCCGCCTATCGCGGCAAACCGGTACATTTCAAGATTATTAACCCATGGGACAAACCTGAGCGACAGGAACCGACAGGGTTATCGGGTCAGCTCCAAGCTTTGTTCACACTGATCTTAGTTGTTTTTGTCCTTGTGCTCATTGGCAGCGTCGTGCTGGCAATCCGGAACCTGCGTCTTGGTCGCGGCGATCGCAAAGGTGCGCTACGGTTGGCGATTTTCGTTTTCACTTTCACTCTATTGTCCCGGATCTTTACCGCTCATCACATCCCAACGTTTGGTGAATTTGGAACTGTCCTTAACGGTCTGCAGGATAGTTTGTTTGCTGCTGCATTTTTCTGGGTTGTCTATATGGCAATCGAGCCTTTCGTTCGCCGTCGTTCGCCGCACCGGATCATCTCCTGGTCACGTCTGCTGGGCGGAGATTTCCGCGATCCACTTGTAGGGCGTGACATTCTGATTGGAGCACTATTTGGCGTTGCGATTACCCTTTGGCAACTGTCGTTTTTCTTTGTTCGCCAGTGGCTCGACTCAACTTTAGGACCCTCCGGGGAGCCGGCCTCTGTGAAGCTCGGGATGGGCTACTTCGTCCAAGCTCTTGAGACCCAGTTAAACACCCCACTGGTCAACCAGTTCCTATTGCTCTTCTTAATACTCCTGCTGTCGCTGATCTTGAGGCGTGACTGGCTGGGTTTCATTGCGGGTTGGTTGGTCTTCACAGCTGCGTTGGCTCTCTTATGGGGCGGAGCCCTTCCAAATTGGATTAGCGCAGCTGTAACTGCGGGTTTAGGTATTTTCGTGCTTTACCGTTACGGGCTTTTAGCTGCCATGTTCGCATTGCTCTTCCTGCACATGTACATCCACTTTCCCGTCACTACTAACTTCACGGCGTGGTACGCGACGGGGTTCGTCATTGACTTGATCATTCTTCTCCTTCTGGTCTTCTACGCTTTCCGCACCAGTCTGGCCGGACAGCCATTAACTCGCGGAAAATTTCTCCAGGACGTTTAGCGCCCACGTCAGGCTTTCGACTCAAGACTGTCGCACTCTTCGCGCCCAAACGTTAAAAACTGCTGACGGTAATTTCTGCGCTCTTCTTCTCCCACCTCGCTGTCTTCTACTCCATCACCACCGAACTCACCGCGTGGTATGCAACCGACTTCACCATTGCCCTCATCATCTGCCTCGCGCTCGCAACTTACGGTTTTTATACATCTCTAGGGGGTGAAAAACTCTTGTCAGGAAGACTACTCGAGGAATGAGCGCAACCCGAAATCGTACGCAAGGCATCAGGACGCAGGGTATCTGAAAAGTGATTGACATAACGAAGGATCGCTCCGGGTTTCTTGTTACTATCAGAGATGAGATGAAGGTGAATTGCGATGATGACGTACGCAAAGTTCATAAGTTTCCGGAGTTTCTCGCCTCGTCGAGGGCCCGGCTTGCATGATTTTGACCTTGTCAGAGCTGACGACTGCGAGGCGGTCTTTTGCGACGGACGTACGATAGTAGGCTGGCGAGTTTGGGGAGAGGTAGAAACATTGTGAGGAGCGAGGTAGCCTCGAAATATTCAAACTAGCTGTTCGGTAAGGCATAGCCCTACCACACTGTGTTGCGGCGGCAAAGCCGCAAAAATCAACCCAGCGCGGCCAGGCATTCAGGCAGAGTGCGTTGACGGCAGGTAAACATCGGCGTGTCGCGCAGGGTGTAGGAGCTGGCTTTCGTTTCTCGCAACTCCTGCACGAGATCCAGGAAGTCCGCTGGGTGATCGGTTTCAAACGCTACCACGAATTCCTGGTCATCGAGGCCGAACGAATAGGTCGTATGCAGCTTGACGGAGCGATACTTCGTGCCGATACGAATGTGCTCGTCCATCATCTCCTGACGCTGGTCGGCAGTGCGCGCATACCACTCGCGCGTCTTCACAAAAGGGTAGACGAAGAGGTAGTCGGATTTACCGGGAATGATGTGTAGCCGATCCTCGACATGCTCAGGATTGTCTCGATCGATGTACATCGAGCGCTTAGTCATGGAGAGGAATGACTGCACCGGCTCGATATACTTGGCCATCTCGGTGGCGTTCAGTCGCGAAGTCATCTCCTGGAGAGGCTCAAGTTCGTAGCCAATTCTCCAGATCATGAAGTCTACGTTGGTGCGCAACCCCACTGTCGAGTAACTGTGAATTAACAACTGACGGCAGAAGTCGTCAACCGCTTTAACAAATTGATCAATGCAGCGCTGCTTGTCGCCATCAGAGAGTAATCGCCATTCAGGACGCGAGCGATAAAAAGTGAAGTTGACAAACTGCCTGGGCAGCTTCGCTTTTTGCTCATCCAGCTCGATGCAGTTCGGGGCCAGCCGAAGTGAACCTCGTATTGCATTGCCAGAGTCCTTGTCGCTACTCATGTGATTTTCCACCTCTGCGCAGCGGCCAATTCGCGAGATTTGTTTTGCGAAACCGATGATAATGCTCAGGCGCTGGTATTCTGCCCGCTATTCTGTTGGTTTGCAACTCACCAGGAATTTGGCCCAGCCGCGCCGCGATCACCTGCATCGGGGAAGTTTAGAGTTCAGGAATACAAAGCGATCCGGTACTCGTGCAGTTTGGTTAGGATTGATTATACCACTCGACCACAGAACCGAGGAGCGGTTCTATGAAAGGGCTGTCAAGAAAAAACTTCTCCTAGGCCGGCCGCCGGTCGATGATTGGTTCTCTGCAGCTAGCCACTCAAGGTTGCCGAAGCGGCTCAACTAACGTGGCCACTCCCATCCGGAGTCGCTCAACTCACCAAAGATCGCTCACTCATTCCCGGGCAGCCAGTTCACTTAACACCCCGAAGCTGCTCAATCTTGACTCTCACTCCTCTTTATTGACCGTTTTTTGCTTTCCTTAAGCGCGACTTCAATAGTCCTTTTCGTGGTCAGACTAAGCTGCCAACCATGGTTCTATT
>JACDCK010000050.1:0-11943 GCA_013817595.1 Pyrinomonadaceae bacterium
CTTAAGCAACTAAAGAAGCGTGTTGACGTACTGACACTTTCGGCGACCCCAATTCCGCGCACGTTAAACATGTCTCTAACAGGCCTTAGGGATATGTCGCTGATTGAGACTCCACCGCGCGACCGGCTGGCAATCCAGACCCAGGTCGTTCAGTTTTCTGAGAATGTCATCAAGTCGGCCATCGAGCTGGAACTTGGCCGGGGCGGCCAGGTCTTTTTTATACACAACCGGGTGGAGACAATCGAAACGATTGCGGCACTGGTGAAACGCCTGGTGCCGCAGGCTCGAATTGCGGTAGGCCACGGCAAGATGAATGAGAAGGAAATGGAGCGGGTGATGCTCGATTTCATTGAGTTTAAATATGATGTTCTCGTGGCAACCACCATCATCGAGAACGGAATAGACATCCCCCGTGCCAACACAATCATCATAAACCGCGCCGACGCTTACGGTCTTTCTCAGCTTTATCAACTGCGCGGCCGGGTTGGGCGGTCAAATCGCAGGGCTTACGCCTATCTATTAATTCCCGGCGAACAGGAGCTTTCGCCGATTGCCAGACGCCGTCTGGCGGCCATTCGGGAATTCTCGGATCTGGGAGCCGGGTTCCGCATCGCCGCACTGGACTTGGAGCTGCGTGGCGCCGGAAACTTCCTGGGTGGACAGCAGTCAGGCCACATGGACGCGCTCGGGTTCGATCTATACACACAGATGCTCGAGCGCACGGTAGCCGAACTTCGCGGCGAGCAGGTGGATGATGAGACCAGCGTTTCCATCAACCTCGGCGTCAATGTTGCTGTTCCCGATGATTACATTCAGGACATGGGCCAGCGGCTCAGAACCTATAAGAGAGTGTCCTCGGCACGCGACGGAGGAACCTTAGCGAATATTCGCCGGGAGACTGAAGATCGTTACGGACGATTACCCCCCCCGGTGGAAGAACTCTTCGCTTACGCCCGCTTGCGGCGGTTGGCGGAAGAAGTCGGAGTGATTTCAATAGACAAAACAGCCGATGGAATTGCGATAAAGTTTGGCGAGAAAGCGCGCATTTCACCCGAGAAGCTGCGTATTTTAGTGAGCACCAGAACGCGAACCACCTTCACCCCGAGTGGCGTGTTACGCATGGACCTGAACGAGGAAGAAGCTGACGGCGTGCTGCGTGTGGCGCGCGAGGCATTGTTGGAACTTCGGGTGGAAGACTAGAATGCAAGATCTGTCAGTGAGCGATTTTTTGCTTTGGGTCTTGGTCTTAACGATGGAGTTATGTTATGTGACGAGAGTGGCTCTCAAAGTAAAGAATCCAAGTCGGAAACAAACCAAAAGCCCAAGACCGGACCAAAACTCAATTCTTATTAGGAGTACTCTTGTGAAATCTAGATTCGTATCACTTACATTTGCGGTGCTGATGCTTTTTGCGCTGCTCTCTTTTGTTTCATCGGCCGCATTAGCCCAGGAGGGTGAACTCAAAGTCGTTGATGAAGTGATTGCCCAGGTGAACGAGGAGGTGATCACGCTATCGATGGTGAGGCGCGAAACCAAACAGCGCATCGAAGCGCTTAAGCAGGGCGGCATGCCTGAGCAACAGGCCATCGATGAAGTTACGAAGCGCCAGGCTGACCTGATTGCCACGCTCATCAACGAGCAGCTCCTGATGCAAAGGGGCAAGGAACTTGATCTGGCGAGCGAGGTCGAAGCGGAAGTTAACCGCCGCATGCTGGAAGTGGCGAAAGAGCAGGGCATCACCACCATCGAGAAACTGGATGAAGCGATGAGAGAAAGCGGGCTGGATCCCGTTGCCACACGTCAGACCCTGCGCACTGAGATCATGAAGCAGGCAGTGATTCAGCAGGAAGTAGACCGAAAGATCTTTTTCGGTCTTCCTTTGGATGAACTGAAGAAATACTTTGAAGCCAACAGCGCCAAATTCACTAAACCGGAGAGTGTCGTTCTCTCGGAGATATTTCTTAGTTATGCCGGTAAGAATGAAGCCGACGTCAGGGCCCGGGCGATGGAGCTGGTCACGCAGTTGCGAGCCGGCGCCGACTTTGGGGCGCTCGCTGCGGCTAACTCAGAACGCGAGCTGAATGGGGTCCGCGTAGCGCCCCAGAACAAGGGCAAGGTGGGCCGTTTTGAAATGCCAAATCTTCGCGACGAGATTGCCAAGCAAATCAAGGGTGTGAAAGTAGGCGGCGTCAGCGAACCGCTGAAGATTAATGATGGCTATCAAGTCCTCCGCGTTGATGAGCGTACCGAGGCGAGCAGTACGGCAGTCTTCAATGAAAATCAGGTGCGCGAGGCTATTACTATCGAACGCTCGCCTAAGGAACGAGAGATGTATCTCCGCAATTTGCTCAACGACGCCTACATCAAGATTTCCGACAGTTACCGTGCATCTGTCGAGCCACTGCTAAAGCTCAACACTGCAGCCGCGGCCAAGTCTGATGAGTCCACGTCCGGAAAAAACTCCGACAAGAACAAGAGTAAGAAGCCTTAGTCATTTTATAACGTGAATGATTGAAACCTGTCACCCACTCATCGGTTAATGCGTCTCGATATCTTTCTCAAAGCAAGTCGTCTCTGCCAGCGGCGCACGGTTGCGCAGAAGTTGTGCGCGGCGGGACTTGTACTCATTAACGCGAAACCTGCCAAGTCTGCCAACACGGTAAAGCCAGGTGACGAAATAACGATTCGACGTCGGGATCGAATAGCCAGAGTGCGAATTCTCTCAATGCCTGCAGCTCGCCAATCTTCCCGCAAAGATGCAAGCGCTCTTTTTGAAATCCTTAGTGAAGAGTCCTTAGCCAACGAGCATGTTTGAGTTATGATCGGGTCGTCTTTAAGGAGCTGTAAAGAGTCGGTGGAGATAGGGACCCCTGTTACGCTTAAGCCGTGATGCCAGAGATCAAAACGTTCAAAATTAGGAACATTGAAATTAATCCGCCGCTTATCCTTTCGCCCATGGCGGGTGTAACAGACGTGTCTTTTCGCCGTCTACTCAAACGATGCGGCGGCGTCGGGCTTACCGTTTCGGAGTTCATCTCGGTCGAAGGCTTAACTCGCAGCAATCCGAAATCGAAGCGCCAGATGCGTTTCTATGCAGAGGAGCGGCCATTTGCAGCGCAGATCTTTGGCGGTCAGCCTGAGCGAATGCGTATGGCGGCGGAGATGGCGGAAGAAGTTGGTGCAGATATTCTCGATGTTAACTGTGGTTGTCCGGCGCCGAAAGTAGTGAAACACGGGGGCGGCTCCGGCCTCTTGAAGGATCATGAACGGCTGGAAACAATTCTTAAAGAGATCAAGAAGGCGATCACGATTCCATTGACGATCAAGATTCGCGCGGGCTTTTACGATCTCACAATTAATGCCGTGGAAACCGCCAAGCTTGCCGAAGCATGCGGCGTCGAACACATCGCTCTTCACGGTCGCACGAAGGAACAGGGCTATCGAGGACTGGCGAATTGGGACCTGGTAAAGCAAGTCAAGGAGGCGGTGAAGGTGCCGGTGTCTGGCAGCGGCGACGTCACTACCATCGAGGGCGCCTTTGCGCGTTTTCGTGAGACAGGCTGCGATGGCGTTTTGATTGGCCGCGGGGCGATGGCGAATCCATGGATCTTTCGTCAGATTGAAGATGCCCGCCAGGGTCGCGAGGCCTTTCAACCTTCACTCGCCGAAAAACGTGAGATCCTACTCGAGTATTTCGACATGTTGCGCGAAGACATGCCTGAGACGCCAGCCATCAATCGCATGAAACAGCTCGCCGGCCAATTTACTCGCGGGCTTCAAGGCGGCGCACTCTTCCGCACCTCGCTCTATCACTCACACACCGTGGCGGAGATCCTCTTACGTATCGAGGAATACTTTTCAGCAATTGATTCGGGCCGGCCTTACCACGGAGAAGCTGGAGCACAGGTGGAAGAGGCACCTGTGCTCGATTCATGTGAAGCCGCGGCATAGTCACGACATCGTCGGCAATCAGGTTTTAGCTTTCCGCGTCCCCGTACCTCTACCTGCCATCGCCGGGTAACCCTTACCCTTCAAAGCCGCAATGTTAATAACAATCTCTTTCTTGCCTTTGAAATTGCGGGTGATTCGTGCGCTCTTTTGAACTACAGCTTTGGGCGAAGAAACTGGTGAGGCGCTCGGAGAAGCCGTACTCGCAGTAGATGCCCCAGTAGATGCCATAGGACCTTGGGCTAGTTTACCCTTCGGATCGCGAGACATTTCCTCCAATGCTTCAAGAGTCTGTGAACGTTCTTCCTCTGTTAAGTCTTCGAGCTTGACGCCGTTAGCCTCCAACACGGCGCGGAGATTCTCCTCCGTGTTGGTGAGGCGACCATAAACGTCGCGATAGAGGTGCAGCTTCCCGTCCTCCGCCACAATGGTTTCGTAGCGCAGCTCCACCGGCACCGGGTTGCTGAGCGTGACTTGCTTGGTCTCACTCCTGTTCTTTTTGTAATTGGCGATATCTGCGTCAGACAGTTTTTGGTTGGCTAGCTGCGCCAGCACCTTGGCGAAGTCCTGTACGAGAGCATCCGTTAATCCAACGCATCCGTGCGAGGAAAAAGTGCCGAGTTTCGCGAGGGTCTTACCGCCATGAATCAGTGATGGGGATCCGATGGGAATCTTCAAGAGACCAAGCGGGTTAAGTTTGCTGCCCGCCTCGACTTTTTCCCCGACCTTGACCTTCGAAGAAGGCGACTCAACCCAGGGCTCATCCGGAGGAGTCCATGTTGGATTGAAAATGATCGCCTTAGCTTTGCGCAGGCCTGTGGGTAGAGGAAACTCCGGGTAACCGATTCCCACCTTATACGACTTGATCAGGCGCCCGCCTTCGAACACGTCCATCCTGTAGGCAGGCGCGTTAACCACGATGCGGGAGTCGGTAGGCACGGCATTAGGCGAGGTGGCGACGCTCTCTGTCGAGGTCTTCTCGTTCTTGGCGTCGAGGTCATCACCGCCTGCGCGCCACCGTTCACTGACGAACGCAGCGAGCTGGGACCCCTTGTCCGCTCCCACGATTTCCTTCATTCGGCTTGCTGCGAGCTCACGAGCTTCTGCCGTTGTGCCGCCGTAATCGCCAGTCTCGGTTTCCCGAAGTTTGCTGGTTTCTTCTCGGGCGACTGCTCGCAATTGTGCTATTTGGTCGTCGGTCAGGCTGAGTCTTGTCTTCAGTTCTGGGGTAAACGCTTCGTCCGATGCGAAGAACGCGTCGAGCACGGGTAAGGTGACCGGGACGCCCGTCACTTCGGTTGTCGCTGCGACTGTTGGTGACGCCAATGGCGATGGTGTTGCTCTACCTATTTCGGAATTCGAATTGCTGGTTGGTTCAGTGACGCAAGCCGCTCCGCTTATGGCCAACGTGAGGCCCAAAGCGAGCCTTGATAATTTACAGTTTCGCTTCATGATGATTCTTCCTTCCTGATTAGGGCTTGCCTAATATCTTGGGCTTGGGCGTCGATTCTCCACTTGAGCGGCATATCCAGCAACAGGTGTTCCCACAGAAGTTGGGCGTGTATTGCCTCTGTTAGCGCGGTCGTGACTACTGTCCTACAGACCGGCCTGCACGATAAGCGAACGCCGGGCCAGCTCGAACGTTCCATAGAGCGTTGAGTTAGCGGATGATTCATCTGTTTCTCAACAGCGAGTAGGGATTGATGTTGGTACCTTCCCAATAGCGCTTAGGATCCGATACGACCGCAATTGAGAAGTGCAGGTGGTAATTGCCGGGTCCGGCATTTCCCGTGTCTCCGACGTAACCAATGACCTCGCCCTGACGCGCAACCCTACCTTCGCTTAAACCATCGGCATAGCTCTGAAGGTGAGCATAGTAAAACATTAGTTTCTTGTCCGTACTTAACTGGTAAATGGCTGTGCCTCCGCGTTCACTCTGAAACAGTTTGATTATCTGGCCGTCCGCGACGGCAACGACCGGCGTCCCCTGAGCTGCGGGAATATCGATTGCGTCGTGCGCTCGTCCATCAGAACGCGAGTTTGTGAAAGTGTCCTGTAGCTGATTTGGCTGAACGCCTGCAACCGGTACGATAAGTTTCAGCGTTACTACAAACCCAATCGGAGGCGCCGCGGGATTTGAAGTGGCCTCGGCCCGGAACGGTGTGGGTGACGCAGAGTCTGTTTCGGGGACGGGGCTGGCCGAGACCGGAGGCGTATCGGGCACCGGCGTTGGCGATGGTTCGGGAGATGGCTTGGCGGTGTCTGGGGTCAAGGCTGGGGCAGTAGTAGGTCGTAGGTCGTCTACGCTGGGGCGGTAGTGACCGGAGCGTCTTTGCAGAAACGCCACAATCACCACCAGCAAGCCGATGCCAATCAGTAAAGTGAGAAAGACTCGTCCGCGCGCGGATATCATCACAGGCTTTCTGCCGAAGCTAAGTGTCTTGCTGAATTCCCAGGGGCAACAGGGGACGTGGAGTTGTACCTTCAAAAAACCAACTAGCCCCAACTCTCAGGCGGTGGTGCCAGGTGGGAAGACGCGAGGTGTAGATGGCAAAGCGTGCCTGGCGTGCGAGTGGTCCACCAAAGGCCTTGCCTCCGGCCAACACTGCCGCGCGTTCAGTCCCCAAGCTAACCGCTTCTCCCATCTCCTCGAAGTGTTTTGTGTGCAGTTGCTCTCCGTCGATTAAAGCGCGAACGTTGCGAGCGACAAGACCGGCTTGTTGGAAAGCTAGTTGTGCGGTGCCGGCCAGGGTTGGCGTAGCATCTTGGAAGAAGGCGATATCACCCAGCGCAAAAACGTTCTCGTGCGCGGGAACCTGGAGTGTTGGTTCCACAAGTATCAGACCACGATCGGTTTTCTCGATGGCCAGCCTGTCGACCGCGGGGTTTACTCGAACGCCGCCAGTCCACACGACGGCAGCAGTTTCAATGTCCGTCCACGCACCATTATGTTCGACGGTCACCGTGTTTGGAGTGATACGCACCACCCGAGTAAGGGTGTGAACTTCGACGCGCGACTTGGTTAGAGCTTCTGCGACAAACTCTCGAATCGGGTCACCCATGCCGGGTACAATCGTCTGTCCCATCTCGATCACGAGCACGCGCGGCTCACCCGTCAACGCGCGCCGTTCGAAAGCATCGCGCAGGAGATCGGCCATTTTCGTGGAGAGCTCCACGCCGCTGGCCCCAGCACCAACAACGGCGAAAGTGAGCGCGCGGCGCGTGTCCTGCGGTGGAAGATTCGGAGGCACATGATCGAGGGCTGCCACCAGGCGACTCCGAAGCAGATCCGCGTGGGCGATCTTGCGGAACGGTATTGCAAATTCCTCGGCGCCCGGAACCCCTGCGTAGTTTGTAACTCCGCCGACGGCAAGTACCAGGATGTCGTACTCAATTGGCTCGCCCGCGGCTTCGACCGTGACGAGTTTTTGAGTCAAATCGACATTTGCCACAGCACCCTGAACCGATCTGATGTTCTCGTCGAGCAGCTCCCTATATTTTGGGGCAATATGCCACTCTTCCACTTCGCCGCTCAGATACTCGTAGAGCATAGGCGTAAAGAGAAAATGGTCTTCGTCGCTGATGAGGGTGACGGATCCTGCCCCTGCAAGTTCAAGGGCGGAAAACAGGCCACCAAAGCCGCCGCCTACTATTACGATCCGGGGTTCTGCCTTTGGCATTAACCGTCCTTTGAGGAAACTGATTGATGACGAAATGGCTCAGATGGTAACAAACTGTGCGGGATGAAGCACGGAGGCGGCGTCCCAAGTGTCCGCAGGATGCGATTCAGGGCTCTCTGCTGGACAGTGCCGGAATGGGCGTGTTAGATTGGAGCGCTTTTTAAGTTTAGCGGTTGCCGTCTTTAGACGGACTTACTGCTCCGAGGAGCATCATCTAAGCAGTGTCGTTAGCAAAAGAGACAAAAGAACAGATTGTTACCGATTTTCGAACCCACGAGACCGACACCGGCTCACCCCAAGTCCAGGTTGCTTTGTTAAGCAAGAGGATCAACGAACTAACCGAGCATTTCAAGACGCACAAGAAGGACAATCATTCGCGGCGCGGCCTGCTTAAGATGGTCTCGCAGCGCAGAAGTATGCTGGATTATTTGAAACGCACAGATATAGAGCGTTACCACGAGGTAGTGAATCGTCTGGGCCTGCGTCGTTAGGACTAGCTATTACTCTAGCGTAAGAGAGATCTTCGAATTTCTCATTTTTGTAACGCCCGCGTCTATCGAAGAGCTTGCGGCAGTGCCGAACGTGACGGCGATGACTGGTAGCAAGCGGACGTGTCAGGCCTAATAGTAAGCACCAAAGGCGGCTGAGCTTCACGGTTAAGAGGCTTTGCCGCCTTTTGAATTGTGAGTGGTTTTCGAGTTCCCACGCTTCACGTTGGCCCGGGTTGACTCGAAACGAAGGAATTTAAACCAAAAGAAGCGAGGCGGATGAGACGCCCGCGCGCCTGAACTCAGGCGTCATTGTCCGGAAGGAGACAAAAATATGCCAGTTAAGAAGTACCTCAAAGAATCGATTAAGTTAGGCGACAAAGAACTGACAGTGGAAACTGGGCGGGTAGCCAAGCAGGCTGACGGCTCAGTCGTGATTCGTTACGGCGATACGATGTTGTTGGTGGCGGCTGTTAGCGCCTCCACCCAGCGCGAAGGAATTGATTTCTTCCCCCTGACGGTGGAATACCGTGAATCCCAGTTTGCGGCCGGGCGTATTCCCGGAAACTATTTTCGGCGCGAAGGACGGCCGAACGAAAAAGAAGTGCTAACCAGCCGCCTGATTGACCGACCATGCAGGCCCTTGTTTGCTGAAGGCTACCGCAATGAAACGCAGGTTATTGCCAGTGTCATCTCGGCCGACCCCGATAACAACCCCGATGTGATCGCGATTACGGGCGCCTCGTGCGCGCTCTATCTGTCGGACATTCCGTTCATGAATCCCATCGCGGCTGTGCGCGTGGGTCTGATTGATGGCCGCTACATCATTAATCCGACCTACGATGAAGTGCGCGAATCGCGTTTGAACCTAATAGTGGCCGGGACTGAAGAGGCCATTGTCATGGTGGAGGCCGGAGCCGAGGAGGTCTCAGAAGAAATCATGGTTGAGGCCCTGATGCTGGCCCATAAGGAGATCAATCGCCTCTGCCGTTGGCAAAATGAGCTCTATAAAGCGTTGGAAATCCAGAAGCGTGAAGTGGTGCAGCCGGAGCTCAATGAAGAGATGTTGGGCGAGATACTGAAAAACTATAGCGAACGTTTGCGCGCAGCACTCGACACCACCAACCAGGAAAAGCGGACGAGCTATTCTGTGGTTGATGCTCTGAAAAAAGAGGTTGTGGAGGCTTATCCCGAAGATCAGCCCGCGCTGCGGCAAATGGCCAAGACAAGCTATGACCACTTGAAGGAGAAGATTTTCCGCGAGGATATTCTCGATAAACGGCGTCGCCCGGACGGCCGGCGGTTCTCTGAGATTCGACCTATCACATGCGAAGTGGGCTGGCTGCCGCGCGCCCACGGTTCTGCACTCTTCACCCGAGGGGAAACTCAGGCTCTGGTAACGACCACCCTGGGGACGAAGGAAGATGAGCAATATATGGACGACCTGGAAAAAGGCGAGGTCAAGCGCCGCTTTCTGCTCCATTACAACTTCCCGCATTACTCAGTTGGTGAGGTGGGACGGTTTGGCTCATCGAGCCGCCGCGAAATCGGGCACGGTGCTCTGGCTCGGCGCGCGATTGAAGCCGTATTGCCCGAGGATTCAGTTTTCCCTTACACCATCCGTATCGTTTCGGACATTACTGAGTCAAATGGCTCTTCATCCATGGCCTCGGTTTGCGGAGGCATTCTTTCGTTGATGGATGCTGGTGTGCCATTAAAGGCGCCGGTGGCCGGCGTGGCCATGGGTTTGGTGATGGAGGGGAATAAGTACGCCATTCTCTCAGATATCGCCGGCGCTGAAGATCACTATGGTGATATGGATTTTAAGGTCACGGGAACGCGAGAAGGTATCACGGCCCTGCAGATGGACATCAAGATCGCCGGCATCAATGCGCAGATCATGGCGGAGGCGCTTGAGCAGGCTAAGAAAGGACGATTGTATATTCTGGATGTAATGGCAAAAGCGCTGCCCGAATCGCGTACTGAGATTTCGTCATACGCGCCGCGCATCATCCAAATCAAAATCAACCCTGACAAGATTCGAGACGTCATTGGACCAGGGGGCAAGATAATCCGTTCGCTCGTCGAAGAGACGGGAGCGAAGATTGACGTATCCGACGACGGAACGATCTCGATTGCAACTTCCAGTGGCGAAGCTGCCGAAGCCGCCGTCGCTCGAATCCGTGGCCTCACCGCTGAAGCGGAGGTGGGGCAGAGTTACCTGGGCACGGTGTCGAGAATTGTAGATTTCGGTGCTTTTGTTGAAATCTTTCCTGGAACGGATGGTCTGCTGCACATTTCGGAGATTGCCGACCGTAGGGTTAAAGACGTGCGCGACGAGTTGAAGGAAGGACAGCAGATCCTGGTGAAGTGCATTGGCAAGGAGGGCAATAAGATCAAGCTTTCACGTAAGGCCGTCTTGCGCGATGAGGGTCGCAAAGCAGAAGCTACTAGCGCCAGTGACAGCGACTAGGACGAGAGTCAGTTCGATCCATCGCTTAACCTAGGAAAAGTCCGACTCCGCTTTCATTCGTTAAGACCTGATGACGACTACCCGCGGCGAGCCGTTTGTCTGAGGTCTAGAATTAATGTCTAAGATCTGGACTGCCGTCTTCTTTTTCTGCGCACCTCAGATAATCTTGGATGAAAAACCTGAGCTTTTGGACCATAACTTCCGGATTTAGTCACTGTCGGTGCGTGGACTGCGATTTGCTGCATATCGAGTGTCGGTCTGTCTTAATCCAAATTTTCGGAGTGCTGCAACCTCTTTTTACCGGAAATTGCTAGAGTCCATCTGGACCCCCACTCTCCCTAACGAGGCGTTGCACAGCAACAGCCAGACACTCTGGTGATCTGCTAAGCATCTGGTGATTAAAAGGTTCAACTTGACTTTGGACTGGAATTCCTAGTTAATTAATCGTCTCCTCGTAACACGAACGGTGACGATTTCGACCGAACTTCGCAAAATGTTTAAACGATGCAAATCATCTAACGATATTTCGTCATCCCGGAGCAGAAACGCCAAGAGGCACGGCCACACGATGAGGATTCCAGGCTTCCGCCGTATTGCTGCGATACTCAGCATCTTCCTTTTGACCGGAGGACCGGTCCACGCTACACCTGTGGCAATCAGCGAAGTAATCCAGGTGATTGGCAGTTATCAGAATCCTCCAGAGCTTCGCCTCCGCAGTCTGAGCGGGAGCACACCGGTATCAGGAGTTAAGGGTTCAATTGTCACGTCAAGGGTCAAAAAACCCAACTCCGATGATCCACCTGCGATTCTTGACGGCTCTGCCTCTGTTAAGGCTGCTTCCGCTTCGCTTCTCTCGGGGGTCGCACTTAACTCCATTGATCCGCAGCGCGGTGTTGAAATCATCGATCAAGGTGATGTGGACGGAACAATCTGTGACTGCGGTGACATTTTAATTCCGGTTGGCGGCTTCCCCAAGTGGCCCCTGCTTTTTCTGGCCGCGATACCGTTTTTTTTCATACATGGTAGTAGAAGTGGTGATATCGATACCCCTATTTTTACTTTAACGCCGCCGCTTAATCCAACGCTGCTCGCGCCAACGCCCAACACCCCTCAGGTTCCCATACCCGAGCCGGCATCGCTTTTGCTGTTTGGTTCAGGCTTGGCTGCTTTCGGAGCGGGCCTTCGCCGACGGTATGCTAAGGCAAAACTGGGAACCCAGGTTGGCGTTACCAAGGAGGCCTAATAATTATGAGACTTAACATGGCCCCTAATCGACACCCGACTTACGGTAAGTATGCCTTTGCAGCATTGCTCGCGATGATTTGCTGTCTGGGCTACCCTTCCTCCACTTTAC
>JACDCK010000050.1:11953-12935 GCA_013817595.1 Pyrinomonadaceae bacterium
CTAAATATGGCACGATCAAAGTTCAGACGACGCCGGCTGGTCTTCCTATCGAAGTTGATGGTAAGCCCCAGGGGCAGACTACATCTGACTGGCGAGCATGGGAGCGCGATCCCGGCGTGCACACCGTCGTTATTGTGCTGCCTAACGGCCAGCGGTGGACACGTGAGATTGTTCTTGAGGCCGGACGTATTAAGTGTGTAGCGCTCAATTACAGACCAGGTCAGCCAATTGCGGCGACGTCTCCTTGTCCCTTCCCTGTAAATCTTTCCGCACCTTCCCAGGTCACTGACGGCGAGGTGATAACCTACACGGCAGATACCACGTACAAAGGGTCTTCACCCCTTAGCTACACCTGGACAGTAAGTCCGGCGAGTGCGAAAGTTCTTGGTGGCGTGGGAACTCCTACAATTTCGGTTGACTCAACTGGATTGGCCGGGCAACGAATTGTGGCCACGCTATTAGTCGATGACGGCTCAGGCGAGCCCACGTGCCGCCAAACAACGCAGGCTTCTACTTTTATTCCGGCTCTGGCTCCGCGCGAGAATCCGGCCCGGGAGTTTGACGTCTGTTCCCAATGCTCATTCGATGATCAAAAGGCTCGTCTTGACAACCTCGCGGTTGAACTTCAGAACGATCAGTCGACCACTACCTACATCTTCGCTTACGGCGGACGCACCAGCCGTGTCGGCCAGGCCGACCGACTTGGCGCTCGGGCGCGAGATTATCTTGTGAGTCAACGAGGCATCAACCCAGCCCGAATCATCGTTCACAACGGAGGTTTCCGTGAAGAGGATAGTGTTGAGCTGTGGATCGTGCCGAGCGGCGCGACACCTCCGCAGCCCCGCCCTACGGTCCAGGCTGGCGACGTTAGGCGCCCCCGTGAAACGTCCAGCCGAAAACGCCAGCGCGATTAAGCGTGAATGTCGGCTGGGTTGCAGGCGAAAGGTCTGCGGCCCCTTCGACAGTTGAATATGGTCGGAGT
>JACDCK010000245.1 GCA_013817595.1 Pyrinomonadaceae bacterium
GCTTGAAACGCTCTTCCGAGCGCATCACGACCGCGTTTTTCGCACCGCTCACCGTATTACCGGCAGCGCCGCTGATGCGGAAGACGTGCTGCAAACCATCTTCCTGCGGCTTCTGAAAAGCCAGAATACCCTCGATCTGTTGCCGAATCCGGAAGCTTATTTGTCACGAGCGGCGATCAACGCCTCGCTGGATCTGATGCGCGGTCGCACCAGATCGAAATCGGTGGGGCTGGAAGACGCGGATGCCGGCGCCATCGAGAGCACTACTAAGAACCCTGAGGCGGAGCACGTCGATCGCGAGTTGCAGGAACTCATTCGAGAGGCAGTTGCTCGTTTGGGAACAACCGCGGCGGATATGTTTGTCCTCCGCTATTACGAGGGTTACGAAAATCACGAGATTGCGAAGTTGCTGGGCACGTCGCATCTGGTGGTGGGCGTGGTGCTGCATCGCGCCCGCACCAAATTACGAAAAGAGATTGGGCACTATCTGGAGCAACATCACAAGTAGCCGGAGACGTCAGTCTGTGGAGACTTTAGAATAACGCGAGAATCACAGACTAAAGTTGGGCTACTTCTGGAGAACATGATGAACAACAAGAACACGGAATCCATCCTTAACAAAGTGACCGCCGAGATTCGAACCGAGCAAATCGATTCGCCGGTGGTTAATGCGGCGGCAGAGCGTGTTTGGGCGCGTCTCTCCGCTGAAAACGCGAATGAGCTAAGAACGGAAACAGCAGTTGATCGAATTGAGAACTGCGATGATTTCCAGTCGCTCATCCCCGCTTATTTGAATGGTCATCTATCGGAAGCGCGCTCGCTGCTTTTGGTGGATCACACACACGAGTGCATTCCCTGCCGCAAGGCTATGAAGGAAGCACGTTCGCGAAGCGTGGCTCCGCAGAAAGCTGCCACCGCTTCGCGCCGCTACAATCTGCAGCCGATCGTATTGCGCTGGGGCATCGCCGCCGCTCTAGTCATCGGTTTTGGACTGCTCGCCCTTCCTTTCATCCAGCGTTACGCGCCGTTTGGTGGTCCGCTGGAAGCGACCGTGGAAGCTGCTGAGGGTCAGGTTTATCAGATTGCCGACACCACCAGCACGCCCGTGGTTGCGGGCCAGCGGTTGCAGAAGGGCGAGCGTGTCCGCACCGCCAAAGATGCACACGCATTTGTTCGCCTGGGTGATGGCTCGGTGATCGAAATGAAGGATCGCTCGGAGCTTTCGGTAAGCAAGAATGCGCAGGGTATTACGATTCATCTGAATCGCGGCAGCATTGTAGTTGAAGCTGCCAAGCAACGCGGCGAGCGCTTGTTCGTCGACACAGGCGATTCGCTGGTTTCAGTCACGGGCACCATCTTCTCAGTCAACAGTGGCACCAAGGGTTCCCGTGTATCGGTGATTGAAGGCGAAGTGAGTGTGGACCACAAGGGCAACGAACGTGTCCTGGGCCCTGGCGAGCAGGCAACTTCAAATGCCAGCATCGAGCGCGTTCCTGTGAAAGACGAGGTAGCGTGGAGCCGCAAGGCTGCCAGCTACGCGCAAACCCTGGCCGGCCTTACCGTCCTGCGGAAAGAGCTCAACAAGGTTCAGCAGCCTGGTGTTCGTAATTCCACCCATCTGCTGGATCTGATGCCCGAGAACACGGTTGTCTACGCAGCGCTTCCCAACTTAACTTCGACGATCGCAGAGTCGCACCGCATCATGCAGGAACGCATTAATCAGAATGCGGCGCTGCGTCAGTGGTGGGATCAGAAGCAATCCGGTCATAAAGGTCCCGGAATGGATCAGGTGATTGGGACCATCCGTGAGTTCGGTGAGTATCTTGGAGATGAGATCGCGGTCTCTGTCTCGACTAACGAGAAAGGCGAGCCGACCTCTCCTTTGGTACTGGCTGAGCTAAAGAATGCTGCCAACTTCCGGCAGTTTATCGAGCAGCAGATTGCCAAGTACGCCTGCAATCCCCAGGGAAGACCAACGATTACTTTCGTCGATAACCCACTGGATAACCCACTGGCGGCCGTGGCTGCAACACCCGCGGCGGGAAAAAAGAACAACGAACTTTACGTTTGGATTCAAAACGATTTGTTCGCAGCCAGTCCGAAACTACAGCAGTTGCAAGATCTCGCGACGGTAGTGCAAAAGGGCGGAAAAAGCAGCTTTACAACGACCGCTTTCCACAACCGTATTGCCGGGGTTTATCAGGACGGAGCCGGTCTGGTAGTGGCTGCGAATCTCGAGAAGGTCATCGAGCACGCAAAAGGAGAGCTGACCAAGGGCAAGGATGCCGCGCAGCGCGAAGGCGCGCTGAACCAGCTCGGGATTCTTAATCTCAAATATTTCGCCCTCGATCAGAAAGACAACCAGGGTAAGACCCACACCCGGGCCGTGCTTTCGTTTAACGAAGCACAGCGGGGCCTTCCTTCGTGGCTGGCCGCGCCTGAGCCTATGGGTTCTCTCGAATACATCTCGCCGGACGCGAACGTAGTTGCGGGTTTCGTGGTCAAGAACCCCACGGCCCTCGTAGACGATTTGCTCGGAGTTGTGGAAACCGTTTCACCTGATCTTCGCAAAAACCTGGACAAGCTTCAGGCCGAGCGTGGGCTGGATATCCGCAAAGACTTTGCGGCGCCTCTCGGTGGTGAGTTCGCTTTCGCAATCGACGGACCCATTCTCCCGACCCCGTCGTGGAAGATGGTGTTTGAAGTGAACGACCCTCAGCATCTGCACCAGACGCTCGAACGTGTCGTTGCGGAGATCAACAAGGAGGCGGCGAAGTTTAATAAGACCGGTTTGGCCTGGGATCGTGCCGACATTAGCGGCCGCACTTACTACACGTTACGGTCTGCTGACTTCGGCGTCGAAGTGAACTTCACTTATGTGAACGGTTACATGATTGTAGGTCCCAGCCGGGCGCTGGTTGAGAGATCTGTGAGGTCGCAGGAAGCAGGCTACACGCTGCTGCATTCGACCCGCTTCACTGCCGGGTTGCCAGCCGATGGTAATGCAAACTTCTCGGCGCTTTTCTATCACAACCTGGCACCCCTGGTGCAGCCCTTCGCGGAACGAATTGCCAGCTCCGCGAACAGTTTGCCTCAGGAGCAACAGCAAGCTATCAAAGCGATGGCCGCCGACATGCCACCTACGCTGGCCTATGCCTACGCGCAAGGGGACAGCATTACCTTTGCTGCGAATACTGAAGGTGGCCCATTCGGGTTGAGCCCAGCTACACTGTTGGGGATGCCAAACGCGCTCGAGATTCAACACATCCTTCAGCGAGGCATGGGCAAAAAATAGGAAATGGGTCTTTGTACTTTGAGCTTTGTACTTCGAGCTTTGTACTTCGAGCTTTGTACTTCGTGCTTTGTGGTGCTGTACCTGAACGTGGACCAGACGGAACCGCAAACAAAGTACAAAGTACAAAGTACAAAGCACAAAGTACAAAGTACAAAGTACAAAGCACCAAGCTCAAAGTACAAAGCCTAAGGCCCAAGACCCAAGACCGAAGACCAAAACAAATGAAACTCATCTCCATCTCCCTGGGCTCGTGGCTGCTTGGCCTGTCAGCAATCCTGCTGACTTTTTATGTTATAGAACGTGAGAACCTCAGCGCCGCAGACATCAAGGGCGTCACTGTCATGTCCCTGATCATTGCGGCACTCCTTTTCTCCCTGGCCTACGCTCCTTCGCTATTCTGGCTGCGCAAACGCCTCGGTGGTTGCCGGCCTGCCGCAGTCTTTCCTCTCGCCTCCGCGCTCGTACTGAATCTTCCTGTGTTCCTGATCGGAATCCTGGCGATAGGCAGAACTTTAGCGCCCACCGAAGCGTTAGCCTTTATCGGCGCTTTTGTACTCATGGGCACTGCATTCGGCCTCGGTTTCGTTTGGAATTATCAAGACAGAACGATATAACGTACGGGCATGGCAACAGCCACAAAGCTTCAAGAACCAAGAAGCCTTCAGGACCCCTCGAATTTCGCTCCCGTAATTGATCTCAATGAATT
>JACDCK010000051.1 GCA_013817595.1 Pyrinomonadaceae bacterium
CGGGAATTTACTCGAACGTTATCTGGCCGAGAACGGACGCTACCCTGGGGCAATAGCGTTGGTGTTGTGGGGTCTGGATAACATCAAGACTCAAGGTGAAGGAGTGGCCCAGGCATTTTGGTTGCTGGGGGTACGTCCGGTACGCGATGCCCTAAACCGGGTTACCGAAGTGGAAGCAATTCCGCTTGAGGAATTGAAACGTCCGCGGATTGACGTGGTCATGACTATCTCCGGAATCTTCCGCGATTTGTTTAGTCCGACCGTGTTATTGCTCGACAAAGCTGTTCGACTCGTTGCCGATCTAGACGAGCCATCGGAAATGAATTATTTGCGACGGCACGTGATGGAGCAAGTGCGCAACGATGTCTGCCACTTTGACGACGCCGTGGCCCGTGTGTTTTCTAACGCGCCCGGCAACTACGGGACCAACGTCAACTTCATGGTTATGGATTCGCAGTGGGACCGCGACGAGACGCTTGGGGAACTGTTCGTGACCCGCAAGTGCTTTGCTTATGGCCGAGACTCCGAGGGACGCGCGGTTGAAGGACGTGAAGCTCAAGGTGCGTTGGATCAAGCTCTGAGGCGGGTTGAAGCAACCTATCAGAACATCGACACTTTTGAGATTGGAATTACGGATGTCGATCATTACTTCGAGTATCTTGGCGGGATTTCAAAAGCCGTCGAGACGCGCGCTCAGGCCCGGCCTTCAATCTACCTGTCAGACTCTCTTTCGCGTGATGCCAGAATTAGATCACTGGAGGAGACGGTGCGTCTGGAGTCACGCTCGAAGACGCTCAACCCGAAATGGTACGAGGGAATGTTGAATCACGGATTCCGCGGAGTCGCCGAAATAGAGAGCCACGTTTCGAATACTTTCGGCTGGAGCGCAACTGCAGACGCCGTTGACGACTGGATATACACAGAAGTTGCAAAAACGTTTGTGCTCAACCAAGCAATGCTGGAGCGCCTGCGCACTCTTAATCCGCATTCCGCACATTCATTGGTGGGTCGCTTGCTTGAAGCCCACGGACGCGGCTATTGGGAACCAGACGCAGTTTTATTGGATAGATTGCGCGAGATCAGCGGTAGTCTTGAAGACCAGCTCGAGGGCGTTGCTTGAACACCTTTGAGAACCAGAAGTCTTTTCGAAATAAAACCTACGGTTACTGTGCTTGGGCGCTGAAGTCGATAGTTTCAAGAGGGAAGGCAGCTAAATGCAGGTAACGGTTCTCAACGTCGGCTCTAGTTTGCTCGCGCCGCTCAAGAATGGAGAGCGGGAGATCAATCGTGAGTACAAGCTCGATCTGCGTGTGGCTGCCTACAACTTCGGCTCGCCGCTAAATCAAATCGAGTGGAGCGAGGTCGACCACGATCTCGCCGCGTCAGATGTTGTGTTTGTTATTCACGTAATGGACGGCGAGAACGCGGCGCGACTGATTCCTGTGCTTGAACGTTACAGAGAACGCCATCATGCCGTAATCGTCATCAACTGCATGCCTGAACTGATGCGGCGGACCCGCATGGGGAGTTTGGATGTAGGCAGGTTTTTTGGAAATGATTCCGACGAGGGCAAGGGGAGAAGGGGACTAGGGGAGATAAGAAATTTCAGGCGAGCCGTTCGCCTTTTCAGCACCGCAGGTTCGTGGGTCAGCAAACAAGTCGGCGGACGGACAAACGGTAAACCAACCAGGCATGGCCATGGGCAATACCTGAAACTGATCGACAAGTTGCCAAACATTCTCAGGTTCGTTCCCACAGCGGGCACTCTCCGTGACGTCAAAAACTACCTCTACATCTTCTGCTATTTCCTGCAACCTACGCCTCGCAACATTCGCTCGATGATTCTGTTCGCGCTGAAGCACTACGTGCCGGATGGGCGATTGCGCAAGCTGAAAATCGATATTCCAGCGCCTGAAGCTATGCCCTCAGTCGCGATCTATCATCCCGAGGCGCCGAAGCTGTTTGAGACGTTCGAGGCATATCGAAAGTGGTACTCCAGGCGAAGTTCAAAGTCCAAAGTCCAAAGTCCAAAGTCGAAGCAATTACCTCTAGATGCTGAAAACACTGTAGGTCTGCTTCTGATGCGGCCGCAGGTCGTCAGCAAAACTACGAAGCATTACGACGCACTTATTCATGCAATCGAGGGCGAAGGCTTGAGCGTCATTCCGGCAATCTCGACGATTATGGATAACCGGGAAGCGTGTGAGAAATTCTTCATAGACACGAGCTCGAGTCCAAAGTCCAACGTCCAAAGTCCAACGTCCAAAATCCAAGCAACTGACAACGAACAACCGACCACGGACAAACAGCAATCGCGCGTCAGCCAGATCGTTTCGTTAACCGGCTTCAGCTTTGTGGGCGGACCGGCGATGAACGATAGCCTGGCAGCCTCGACATTTCTGACCCACTTAAATCGTCCTTATCGATCCGCGGTTAGTTTGGATACCCAGAGTATTGAAGCCTGGTATGAGTCGCTTACGGGGTTGAATCCGATTCAAGCAGGAATGCAGATCGCCATTCCCGAGATCGATGGAGCCACTGAACCTTTTGTCTATGGCGGCATTTCAGCGACGGACGTTGAACCAGTGGGGCTGGAAGATCGCTGCCAACGTCTTGCACGGCGATTGCGGCGCGCAAACCGCCTGCGCCGAGTGCCTCGCAGCGAACTCAAACTCGCCCTGGTCCTGTTTTGCTTTCCTCCGAACAAAGGCAACATCGGAACCGCCGCTGATCTCGATGTGTTCCCCAGCGTTTGGGACACACTTAAGAAATTGAAAGCGGACGGCTACGATTTAGAACTCCCGCCCTCATCGGAAGAATTGCGGAAGAGACTGCTTGGTGGGAACTCTGAGACTTTGGGAGCGACGGCTAATATTGCCTATCGAATGGACGCCGACGAATATCGTCGACTTTGTCCTTACGTGGATGAGATTGAGCCAGAGTGGGGAAGAGCGCCGGGCAGAATCAATTCATTCGGAAACGAGTTGCTGATTCAGGGTCTCACGCTGGGCAAACTATTTATTGGTGTGCAGCCGACGTTTGGGTATGAAGGAGACCCGATGCGATTGATGATGGCTCGCGGCGGTGCGCCGCATCACGGGTTCATGGCTTTCTATACTTATCTCTCCCGCGTGCTCAATGTGGATGCTGTAATTCACGTTGGTACCCACGGAGCGCTGGAATTCATGCCTGGCAAGCAAGTGGGGCTTTCCGGGGCGTGCTGGCCCGACAGACTGGTGGGCGAACTGCCAAACATCTACATCTACAGCGTCAACAATCCCTCGGAAGGCTCAATCGCCAAGCGCCGCTCCTATGCCGAACTGATTTCCTACCTGACACCACCCGTGGAGAATGCGGGACTATACCGGGAACTTGCTACGCTGAAAGACTTGTTGTTGGCCTATAGACAGGCGACGGACGAGCGTGAGCGGGCGAGCTTGTTTGACACAATTGAGGAGTGCAGCCGAACTTTGAATTTCGAGGGATCATCGGCCTTCGCTCCCTTGGGAGCGAGACGTTTATAGCACTCGATTCGCCAAAATGCTGCCCAGCTCCGTAGCAGGCTGCTGAAAAACTAAGAACGATCCACGAAATCACACAAACGGACACGAAAAAAGCTCTTAGTTCGAGTCATTTCGTGTGCTTTCGTGGATCGTCTCATTCTCCCTGAGAACGGCCTCACCCTTTTTCAGCAGCCTGGTAGGAGCGCAATGTGAATTGCGGGGGCCGAAGAACACATTTCGCTCCTCCTAACGGAGCTAACGGAATTAATGGACATTCGAGTTCTATAAACATTGCGGCCCCAGCGGGGCTTAGGAAGGCTCGTTTATGATCCGAACAGCTTCGTCAAGAGCTATATTAGGGAACCCAGGATACGCCTGCGAAATTCCTCCGGATTTACCCGGTGCCTAAACGCCTCGACCCCATTAAATGTGATCACCGGAATATCATCTTTGTAGCATTTCAATAACTCAGGATCGCTTTCGATATTCACTTCGTCGAGCGTGTATTCACCCTCGCAACTGGCGGCGCGCATTGCCTCCTTAGCTTCTTCGCAGAGATGGCAACCCGGTCGGGAGTAGATGATGACTTTGGTTTTCACGGTTGAGTCATACCATACTGGAATAAGCAATTCCGTCCTTGATCGTAACAGAGCAAGCACGTTTGTGTAGGCAAGGTTAGTGGCAACGTAGTGTCGGGGAATCGCGTAAATACTGCTTGCCAGTGAATCAGGAAACAGGTTATAAATATTGCCACCGAGCCAATTATAAATCTTAACGGCGCGGCGCTCTTAATGATTACGCAAATAATTCGGGCAATTTTGCAGAGAGTCCTCCCTGCTTTGCGGGGAGTTGTATATGTTCAGGCTCTGCTATTGAAGTAGAAGTGTACCTGCGACGCCCAATTTTAGACCTGGTTGCAGATTCCAATCGACGGAGGCATGCATAGTGGATAGTGCGGCCAATGAAGAGCTATCCCAAGGGCTATCAAAACGCACGCCTCCTGTAACAGGAGAGACCGCTACACCTTCGCCACCTTCCGCGCCGGCGAGAGTGGTGCCACCGGCAGCAAAACCCGCCCCAAAAGCTCCCGGTGCAGTCGTTGAAATCGCTCCCGATCCGCCAGTTAACAAAATGCGGCGGCGGATTGTTTGGGCTGCCGTGGTCGGATTTCTTACGACGTGCTTCCTGATGTTCCTGCGGTTCTTTTTGCCGCGAACGATTTTTGAGCCTTCAAGTACTTTCCGCATCGGTTCCCCCAGTGATTACGCACTGGGCGTCGATACAAAGTGGCAACAGCAATATCGCATCTGGGTAACCAAGACTTCTGACCGCATCTTTGTGATTTTCGCCCGCTGTACCCATCTCGGCTGTACGCCCGATTGGAAGGCAAGCGAGAACAAGTTCAAATGCCCCTGCCATGGCAGTGGCTACGACAGCGAGGGCATCAACTTTGAAGGTCCAGCTCCCAGGCCAATGGACCGCGCTCATGTTGAACTGGATCCGGAGGGTCAGATCGTAGTGGACATTGCCAGGCTTTACGACTGGCCTAAGGGTGAAACAACCGAGTTTGACCAGCCCGGCGCTTACATTCCTTTGTGAGTTTTGGCAGTTATAGGCGCTAGTCGGATTCGACGCGCTTTTAAGAAAACAGTCGCAGCGAGAGGTCATGGAGCCAGAACGTCCGGATCAACCGGAATATAAAGAGACTAAGCAGCTAACCGGCGACGAGACGGCGGGCTCGAGCCTGGTCGAAAAAGTTCGTGAAAGCGGGATGGCGCTAAAAGAGCGCGCCGTTGGGGAAGTTAAATCCTACAAGGACCCGCAGGATACGCAGCTCTGGAAATCGATCTTTCGCGTATCTCACGATCGCTCCGATCCTCGCAACCGTTCTCTCGCAATACTCTCGAACGTCTTTCTACACCTTCATCCTGCGAAAATTAATCGCGACGCCGTGCGTTATCCTTTTACCTGGGGCATGGGTGGCATCACCTTCTATCTCTTCATCGTGCTTACGTTCACCGGTGTGCTCTTGATGTTCTATTACCACCCAACGAAGGCTGACGCTTTTAAGGACATCCTCTATTTGGAGCACGACGTCCCCTTCGGAAAGCTCCTGCGCAATATGCATCGTTGGGCGGCCCACTTGATGGTGATAACCACCTGGCTACACATGTTTCGGGTCGTGCTTACCGGTTCCTACAAGAGACCGCGCGAATTTAATTGGGGTGTCGGCGTGGTGTTGCTGGTGCTAACTCTGCTGCTTTCGTTTACGGGCTATCTCTTGCCGGACGACCAACTTGGTTTTTGGGCCGTGACCGTCGGCACAAACATGGCCCGCGCCACGCCAATGCTGGGCTCTGAGGGTCCGTTTGGAGTTCAGCTCGGAATGACGCCATTCAATGATGTCCGTTTTGGATTGCTAGGTGGATCGATCGTTGATTCGAATGCGTTGTTACGTTCCTACATCTGGCATTGCATCGGTATCCCGCTGGTGGCATCGATTTTCATGGCGGTGCATTTCTGGCGGATACGCAAGGATGGTGGCATCTCGGGTCCGGCTCCAGTGGTGCTTGAATCAGAGATGAAAGCGGTGAAGAAGAAGTAGTTAGACACTATGGCGAAGCGTAGATTCAACTTAAGCAAAGGTAAGTTGATAGCCCTGGGGGTGCTGGTAGCCCTCGTGGTCCTCGCGGTGCTGGCGGTTGAAGACTGGCATCAGCTGTGGAAGATCTCCTCGGCGCCGGACAACGTGCCCATCGTGGCGATGCTGTTCCTGGTTCCTATCTTCACCTGGATGGGAATTAAGCAGTCGCTGGCGAATGATCGGCTGATTAAAGAGTTGGAGCAGGATCCCAAGCTCGCCAAAACCCATCACCGCAAAGTGGAACCATGGCGACCGGGCTGGGCGCGAGAACTACACGTCTGGCCCTATCTTGTGCGCATCGAGTTTCTGGTGGCAGTGATCGTCACCGTCGTCCTGTTTGTTTGGTCGATTACGCTGAACGCTCCGCTGGAAGAGCCGGCTAACCCCAACCTGACGATGAACCCGTCGAAGGCGCCCTGGTACTTCCTCGGATTGCAGGAGATGCTGGTCTATTTCGATCCCTGGATTGCCGGCGTTGTGATGCCGTCGCTCATCATGGTCGGATTGATGGTCTTCCCGTACGTCGATTCAAACCCGCTCGGCAACGGCTACTACACACTCAGGCAGCGCCGGTTTGCGATTGGAATGTTTTCCGTGGGCTTCCTGCAGTGGCTCCTGCTGATCGTTATTGGAACCTTCATTCGTGGCCCCGGCTGGATATGGTTCTGGCCCGGTCAGACCTGGGACCACAATGCGGTTGTGTTCGACAAGAACATAGACCTGCACGATTTGATAGCTACGAGTTGGATCGGTAAAACCCTGCAACTCGGATTTCTGCAGAGCAACTGGGGTAAGTGGATCTTTGGCGGGCTAGTGGTAGGAGGCTTCTACGTAGTCGGCGCCCTGTTCTTCCACTGGTTAATGACTGTCGATTTTAAACGTATCTCGCTGCGACCGCTGCACCTATTTCCGCGTGATCCGTTTGAGCGAAAGCTCCTGGAGCGAACAAGCATTCTGCAATACGTGACTTTTCAGTTTTTTGCGATAAGTGTGCTGTTGGCGATGCCGGTGAAACTCATCCTGCGGCTGGCGCTAACGATTAAATATGTCTGGGTGACACCTTGGTTCAACATCTGAGTGGTTCAACATTTGACGAGCGCGGAGGAATGATCCTGAGTGGCCGACTCTCCTGAAGCTAGCCAATCGTTGGTAAAGAAAGAGCCTGAGGTCCCGGCACACGATCCCATCGTGAGCCGCTCTACGAGCGGCATCCTGCTGCTTTGCGCATTACTGCTCACCGGCTCTCTCGTCTGGGCCCTCTGGGATGAAACCTTCGGGCAACGCCCCTGGAAAGGTATCCAGCAAGAATTTGTCAGCCGTTACACGCGCTACCTAAAGAGTATAAGACCGCAGGCCGGCAAGACTGAAGCGGAAGTTAAAGAGAGCACGGAGTATCAGACGCTAGATGCGGAAGCCCGAGCCGCGCAGGAACAAGTTAAACCGGATACCGGCGAGATTGATCAGAAAGTTGTGCAAATTCAAAAGCAGCTCGATGCGGTAACCGATCCCTTCCAGAATCAACGTGGGCGCCTCACCGTCATCAATTACAACGTCGAAACCGCTACGGGATCCGCCAAAGAGAAATATCGGAGGCAAGCGCAGGAGAAACGCCAGGAAATAGTCGAAGTGGAATTACCGGCTCCCGACGGTTCCGGCAACACTGTTACCGAGCGCATGAATTATGAGCAGCTCGAAAAATTTTACAACGACCTCCGGGATGAAAAGGCTAAATTACTGGGTCGGAAAGCAGAGTTGCTGAAGGAACCGACCGAACTCGCAAAGAAGCGGGACGATTATTTGCGGCACCACATGATCGGATTGGGCCCTAGTCAGATTGACGGACTGCTGCGGAAGATGGACAACTTCGACTATTCCATCCTCGGCCATCAAATTAGTGCAAATGAGTCAGACATAGTCGATCGCTGCGAGGTATGCCACATTGGTATTCGTGAGCCGCTTGATATTAGGCCCGCTGACCTAGCACCTGACGGACCCGGCAAGAAGCCGGACAGCCTGGCGCGGGCATTCGTCAGCCATCCGAACAGAGAACTGCTGCAGATTCATAACCCCGATCGTTTTGGCTGCTCAGGCTGCCACTGGGGCAATGGGCGCGCAACTACCAGTGATGTTAAGGGTCATGGCCGACACAAATACTGGTTGTGGCCATTGTTTGAGCGCGAAAACATCCAGGCCGGATGCCAGCAGTGTCATGGCAAAGATCGGGTTACGCAGGGCGCGGAAGCGTTGAACCTTGGTCGTGATCTTTTCTACGAGCGTGGCTGTGTGGGCTGCCATCGTTACGAAGGCTTTGATCGCGAGACGGATACGCTTTCCGCAACGCGGCTGAACAGTACCCAGATTCAGGACCAAATAATCGGCAACGAGAAACAGATTCGCCAGGATACGGAGGCCGCCAATCAGGCAGCCGATGACGCCGAAGCGCAACGGTTGCTTGCGCATGCTGAATCCTTGCGCGTCTCGAATAGCCTACTTGCCGCGCGCATCGATCAGTTGAATCTACAGTCGAAGTATCTCATGCAGGACCAGAAGAAGATTGGTCCAAACTTGAAGGACGTGCGGCTCAAGTTGCGTAAAGAGTGGATTCCCATCTGGCTCAAGGATCCCCAGGCCTTTCGCCCAGGCACCAAGATGCCGACTTTCTGGCGCTTCGGAGTCGACCAGGACGGCGATGAGCAGGTCAAAGCGATCTCGGCTTATCTCTGGCAGGAGAGTTTCAGCGGTAACGCTTCTGACCAGACCCGTGGTGATAACGCGCATGGTAAGGAACTATTTGAAACACGAGGCTGCCTTGGCTGTCACTCGATCGGCGATAGCGAAAGCTCGATAGGTGGCGCCTTTGCCGCGAATCTTCAGCGCGTTGGTGAGAAGGCGAACTACGAATACATCGTGCGATGGATTCATAACCCACGCGAGCGTTGGGCGCCATATTGTCCGAAAGAAAAGCGTGATCTAACGGCAGAGGACTACAGCAAAAACAATAAGCCTTATGCGTTTAATACGGAGTTGAGTTCTCGCTGTCCGAATGACGGTGCGGAGCTGCAAGTTCAGAACATGACCGTGATGCCAAACTTCCGGCTGACTGATCGGGACGCTCGAGACATCGCAAGTTACTTGTTCTCGCTTTCTTCGCCCCCTGCTTATCCCGATGCCTCTTTCATGGACGATCCGAATTTGAAGGAGAAAGGGCATGGCTTGATCAAGCAGTACGGTTGCGCCAGTTGTCACGAAATCAAGGGGTTTGAAGAGGAACAGCGGATCGGTAAGGAACTCACGGTTGAAGGCGCTACCCCTATTGAGAGATTAGACTTCGCTCTGCTGACCCACGATGCGGAGAAGGGACACGATCCGCTCAAGTTGCATGGCGAACATTCGGAGAAACCCTGGTACAACCACAAAGGCTTCTTCGAACACAAGCTGGCCGAACCATCGATCTACGATCAGGGTAAAGAGAAGGATCCCAAGGATCGGCTGCGAATGCCCAAGCCTTATCTCACTCCGGAATGGCGAAATGCTCTGACCACATTTCTGCTCGGTAGCGTCGGGGCCGAAGGATCGAATGTGCCCGCGTCGCTCTTCTATAACCCGCAAGACCAGCGACGGCAGGACGTACAGAATGGTTGGTGGGTGATCAAGAAATATAACTGCATGGGCTGTCACCAGATTCAGGTCGGTCAGCGTTCGGTGTTGATGGATGTCCCGGTTTATCAAACGCCTGAAGGTAAGGACCTGCTTCCGCCCCGGTTGACGAGCGAAGGCGCCCGCGTTGATCCAAACTGGCTGCTGCGCTTTCTCAATGATCCGTCTTTGGGTGATCAGAAAGGGTCAGCAGCGCAGCCGGCCACTAACCAGACCTCCACTTCTGGCGGCACGGCCGGTGGCAACGAAAATGCACAGATCAACGGTGGAAACGCGGGCAACAGAGCCGCAACTCAGAATAGCGGACAGTTGAAGGCCCAACCAGGACTGGATCGCAATGGCGTGCGGCCTTATTTGAAAGCTCGCATGCCGACGTTCAATTTCTCGCCAAACGAACAGCAGACTCTGGTGCGGTTCTTCATGGCGCTTTCCGGTCAGCAGGAACCCTACATTAAAGAGCCGCTTCAGCCGCTGACGGAGCAAGAAAAACTGGTAGCGCGGCAGATGTTTACTTCAGGCACGCCTTGTTTGAAGTGTCACATTACGGGCGAGCCAACACACGACGAAAAAGCCATTGCGCCTAACTTCCTGCTTGCCGGCGAACGTCTCAAACCCGACTGGACCTTCCGCTGGCTGCTTGATCCCGCTCAGATTAGCCCGGGCACTGCCATGCCTAGTGGATTGTTCAGAAAGGAAGGGGACCGCTGGGTTATCAATCTTCCAAATCCGCCGGCTAGCGCAAACGAGTACAGCCAGGACCATGCGGACTTGCTTGTTCGCTATATGTTGTTGCTGACCCCGGAAGAGCAAAGACGGTTGCTAGCCACTTCTCCCGTACAACCTGCTGCCAGTACAAGCTCCCAAACACAGGGAAGATTGCCAAAGGGAAGTTTGCGCAAGAAGAGCAGTGATAATCTGGCGAAGAAAATTCGCAAGAACAATCGTGCGCCAACTGTGGCCCGCACAGTCTGGCGAGCTAATACACGTGCTTCCGGAATGTAGTTGTCTGGTGTACTTCGCGGGTCTACTTCTGACGAGGCCCGTGCTAAAGTTGCACCGAAAGTTATCTTAATTTGGAGGAACTGATCATGTTTAAGCAGATGAGGGTCTGGTTTGTCCTGACCACTATTCTTTCGCTCCTCGCGCTGGGTTCATCCTGCAGCAAGCAAGCAACAAATGATGCTGCTCCGGATACAAACTCAACCGCGTCGACAACCGGCAAGACCTACGCAAGCAAAGGTGATGAGGGAACAGTTACGGGAGCCGTCGCATTCAATGGCACTCCACCGGCTCCGAAAAAGATCGACACATCGGCAGACCCGGTCTGCGGGCAAGCCAACCCGAATCTGGTGACAGAGGACACTCTGGCGAAGGACGGCAAGCTCGCGAATGCTTTTGTCTACATTAAGGATGGGACCACTGCCGACGGCACCAAGGTTGGCGACTACACTTTCGCAACGCCGACAGACGCTGTAGTCCTTGACCAGAAAGGGTGTCACTACGTGCCGCATGTGCTGGGAGTCCAGGCAAATCAGAAGGTCAGAATTACCAACAGCGATCCGACTCAGCACAATGTTCACCCGACGCCAAGGGTTAACCCGGAATGGAATCAAACCCAGGCAAACGGTGCGGCTCCGATCGAAAAGAGCTTCGCGCGTCCCGAAGTCCTGATTCCCGTCAAATGTAATCAGCATCCTTGGATGAAGTCTTACATCGGCGTTCTCAAACATTCGTTTTTCGCGGTAAGTGGCGAGGATGGCACCTTTACAATCAAGGGTGTACCGCCGGGAACTTACACAGTGGCTGCGTGGCATGAGAAAGGTGGTCCGAACGGCACCGAGAAGACTATGCAGGTCACAGTGGCGGCCAATGGCAGTGGCAAGGCAGACTTCGCTTTCGGCGACGCCGCGACTGCTTCGTCGCGCCGGGGTGGGCTTCAGATGATGCCGGCGATGGAAATGCCTATGATCGGGCGACACTGAGGGACCGGGATTGCCAATTGCCGATTTGAAGACGGCGTAGTGTCTTAATTTGCGAGAATTCACTCGACTACAGAACCGGGAGCGGTAGCGACCGCACTCAACCCACGAAGTAGTAGCGGCGAGCAGCAGGAACTCCATGATCTTAAACAGGTGAGCAGGGTGATCCAGTAAGTTGAGTGCGGTCGCTACCGCTCCCGGTTCTGTAATTGAGTAGCACCAACCAGCAGCTCGGTGGCTCTTTCGAATTAACCCACTACCAAGCAGCTAACAGCTTGCCCGCTGGGCTGGGTCGAATCGGCAATTGGCAATTGGAAATCGGCAATAGAGCTGGGCTAGCAACAGGGAACCGCACGACGTGAACAAGGGCTTACATCGGTTTGCTTTGCTGGTGGCGGGCGCGACGTTCTTTCTGATTATCGCCGGTGCGCTCGTCACGAGTAATGACGCTGGATTGGCAACTGAAGATTGGCCGCTCTCAAACGGACAGTTTTTTCCTGAGATGGTAGGCAATCTCTTCTGGGAGCACGGCCACCGGATGGTGGCCACCACCGTCGGCATGCTTACGATTGTCCTGCTTGTCTACCTTTTCATGAAAGAACCAAGACGGTGGGTGCGCCGGCTGGGATTATTTGCCCTCTTCATGGTGATTGCTCAGGGGCTTTTGGGCGGACTAACTGTAAAGCTGATGCTGCCGCTGGCCGTGTCGACAGCGCACGCCACTCTGGCTCAACTTTTCTTCTGCACAACCGTGGCCCTGGCGGTCTTTACGTCAAAAAGTTGGACCAGGCAGCGGCTGACGTTCGAAGAAAAAGGCACGCTGCCGGTTCGTTATGTTTGTCTCGCGGCGGCGGCAACGATATTTCTGCAGCTCATTCTCGGGGCTACGCTGCGACATTCCGCAACCTGGGATAAGCATTTGCCGACAGACTTGATCATGGCCCACATCGGCGGGGCGATCGCGGTGACACTTGTGCTGGCCAGCGCAGCGATCATGATTCTGCGGCGATATGGTGGCGTGCCTTTTTTAGCCAGTCCCGCGATAATTGCTCTCGCTTTGCTTACAGTTCAGCTAATTCTCGGCGTGGCGGCATAC
>JACDCK010000246.1 GCA_013817595.1 Pyrinomonadaceae bacterium
TCCATGAGCTTACCCAAATCCGTGGCCAGAGCGCCGATGCCGCCACTAAAATCCTGCAATCGATTTGCTAACTGGCCGCGGGAGTTTCCCTGGTTCACGTGAGTGTCCCAGCCGCCAATATCGGTAAATGCTACTTCCAGGCCCACGCCGGCCTTGATGAGCTGGGCGATCTGGAAAAGCGAATTGCCAAAAGGTGAGCGAGGATACTGCGCGCCATTCTCCGGCTGATACTGGCCGGGATTAGCCTTCTTCAAAAAGTTTACCGCTTCGAAAGTCTCCTTTCCTTTCCCGCCCAGGACGTCGTTGACGCTTTTGTCGTAGATGGCTTCAAATCCACCTTGCACACTTGCCGAGGAGCGGCCTGCGCGAATAGTGAAATCGGCGAGGTTCGAGATCGTCAGAGTGGGGGCGCTGCCCTGCAGTATACGAGGCATGGTTTGGGTCATTGAAACCGCGCGAAACAGCGACCGAGTCGGATCAGTTTTGCTTTGCAGATAACGATTGACCCATCCGTCTGGAGTTCCCTTTCGACCCGGTGTCGCCGATTCCATATAGTCCTGTGCGTCGAAATGAGACCGTGTGTTGTCCGGCGAACCGACCGCATTGACGATGGCGAGCCGCTTGGTATCCCACAGCGACTGGAATGGAGTAAGCACTGGATGCAAACCAAAGAAGCCGTCGAGGTCGAGCGCTGCTTCTGCGTTGCCACGCTGTGGCGTGGGAATCGCAATCGCCGGGCGCAAATCGTAATACGCTCGCTCGCCGTGGGGCACCACCATGTTGAGACCATCGACAGCGCCGCGTTGAAAAATCGCAATTAGAGTCTTACGGCGCCCACCCGTCAGTCGATCACGAGTCTGTGCAAGCAA
This sequence comes from Pyrinomonadaceae bacterium, assembly GCA_013817595.1. GTDB lineage: Bacteria > Acidobacteriota > Blastocatellia > Pyrinomonadales > Pyrinomonadaceae > PSRF01. The sequence continues at coordinate 870 of JACDCK010000246.1, forward strand.
CGCCCGTTCGAGAAACGATGGGGCGGAAAGTGATACTCCGATGCTGGCGAGTGCAATACCGCCCGACCTCAAAAAGAATCTGCGATTCATGCTTGTGACCTCATGTTTCGACTTTCGAGTTACGGGTTCCGAGTTTAAGTTCTTGAACAACTCGAAACTCCAAACCCGAAACTCGAAACGATTACTGCCTTTGAAACTCCGGTGATCCCAATATCAGACCCACAATTCTGGTTACCGGATCTGTAATGTTTGCGTCTGCCCGGGCAAGTTGCTGTCGACGCTGACGAGGCTGAATGTCATTTCCGTTGTTGCCCACGACGTTGTCTGCCCGGCTTGCCGGCTCAACAGCAACTGACTGAATCGGCGGTCCAATCTCCTGGTTCAGTTGCTTCAAAAGCGTCTCTCTCGTCCTGGAAGAAATCTCACCTGCGACAATTAGGCTAAGGAAGCGGTCCATGATGCTGGCTTTGTCGACAGCCGGCCCGTTTGCGGCATCACCAGCGAAGCGTTTGAGGTCGACACGTGTGCCGGGAATGCGATTGCTGGCCAGGGTCAAGCCAAAATTCAACCGCTCCAGCAGTCCGCCGGTATTGACCCAGCTTTCCGCGGTGTCTGAATAACCGTTTGGCGTTTGGTAGAGATAGAGCGGTTCGCCCATCCTGGCGATCCATTGATGCAGTTGCGGGCCGCCATTGGTTTCAGCGTCCAGCGTCCGAATCGCGCTAATTGCCAGCTCAAAAGGCCGCTTGACTTTTGCGCGATATGCTTCCGGTGAGTTGAACTCTGGCGAAAAGAAGATCGCCTTCAGTGTTTCCCGAATATCACCATCACTCTTTGTAAACTGGGCGGCAACGCGATCAACGAGTGCGGAGGGAGGGTTATCCTGCACGAAGTAGCGCGATAGTTTTGTCGCCATAAATTTCGCTGTTGATGGATGGCGGGCAAGAATATCCAGCACAAGAAGGCCATCCTTCATTCCGCCACCGCCGGGAATCTTCTGGCCAAGTACTATCTTTTCGCCTTCGTCGTGCATGCGGGCATTGAAATAGAACTTGCCGGCGTTCTCGCGCGCTCCCGCTCCCATGAGAGCCATCGCCGCCGCGCCGCCGCCGCGCGGGGCAAAGATGGTCCAACCTGTGAAGCAACGCGCCACTTCCTGCACATCCTTTTGAGTGTAACCACCGTCGACACCAATCGTGTGCAGCTCCATCAGCTCGCGTGCGTAGTTTTCATTAATGCCCCGCGGCTGCCTGCGTGGCTGAGCCGGTGCCTGCGGCATGTTTGCACCATCCCGCCCGGTCCTCATTTCCGGATAACGATCCATCATCCGTTCCTGTCGCTGACCTCCCATCAATCTGCCTAAAATTGAATCGCCCAGCGCACGCCTGCGATTTGGTCCGTTGGGTCTAACCCGTGCGTTCGGACTGGCACTCTGAAAGTTGTCGAGATAGAAAAGCATCGCGGGACTTTGCGCCGTGGCCAGCAGCAGATCATGAAAATTGCCCATTGTATTCGGGCGGATCGTGTCGCGATCATAGGATGTCAGCAGCCAGCGATCGGCACCTTTGCCGGCAAACACGTTGAAGTGGTTGGTCCAGAAATCGACTAACACCTCCTGCAACTGGCGCTCGCTGTAAACCGCTCGCAAGATGCGCGACGCCTGCAGCTCAGCCGTAATCCGTTGCGGCTGTTGCAACCCATTCTGCAAGTAGTAGTCGCGAATCATGCGACGATATTCTTCATTGTTCCTCCCCGCGCCATCCGGATTGCCATTAGGCTCATTGCCTTTATTGGGCATTGCGTCCGGTATCATCGATTCGCCGGGAGCCGGCTGCCCGGGAGTCTGTGATTCAGAAGCCTTGCCCCTGTTTTGCCGTGCGGCAGCCAGGTCATTTGGTAAATCGCCACGTCGTTGAAGCTGACGGAGCAGTTGACCTGGCTGAGGATATTTCTCATACAACTGTGCTGTGCTCATTGACAGCGTGGGAAGGTCCTTCACTTTTGTTTCTGCGAGCGCGTCAGATATTTTCCCGGGATTGAGTTGCTGTTCAATGTAACGCTCAACTCCCGTCGCTTTCACGCGCTCGACGTCTCCAGGGCGCGCACCGAAACCCAGCCGGTTTAGCACATGCAGAATGCGTTGCTCATCGCTGAGACGACTCGCCTCCGCCTTCTTTTTCTGAGCACTAACATCAATCGAAAGCGTGGTCGCAAGTACCGCCGCTATGGACACCAGGGCCAAGCCGCGTCGAGCGATCTGGACTGTGGAAGTGAAGCTTTCTCTGGAGATTCTCATATAAACACCCTTTACGATTCCTGAGGAGACGCAGATTTCCCGAAATTAAAGCGAATTCCCTAGCACCACGTTAGACGCGCAGGGAAGGTGGACGGTTGAAGAAACTGGCTTGCTTTGCCAAGACGTTTGTTAAGGGTGTGGCTGGGTAGGAACCGCCGGGCGCTCAGCGGGCGCGGTTCTGCCAAGAGGACGGGGAAAACTTACCGGGCTTCGGTTACCTTGCTTGTCAATCGAACGCACACCGAAAAAGACGTTGTCTTTGGAGAGCCCTTTCATCGTGGAGCTCGTCACATTGCCAACCAAGAGGGAGTTCGTCCAGACGGCCGCGGTAGTGTCCCGCCAGAGAATCTCGTAGCCCGCGAGATCTGGTTCCTCGTTCGCGTCCCATTTCAATTCTGTATCGTTGGACAAACGGGCTGTCAGGATGGCGACGCTCCTGGGTCTCGCCGGGGCGAGCGCCAGCATTGCCAGATTGGCAGCATTCACGCGCGCCACGTTGGCTACGTAGGGATAGTCAACAAACTCAGGTAGGTCGCCATACTTAATCCCATTCTCAGTGCGCACGTTTTGATGTTGATGACGGAAGTCCTCGTTCGGCTCGGTAAAGCGCACAGCGGCAAAGCCTCGCTCGAGAAAAGGAATGTGATCGCCGCCGCGCCCGTAACGGTCGCGGCGATATACCATCGTCACTTTCATGTGAGGAACGTAGCCTTCGCCAATCTCTTTAATGAATCGAGCTAACTGCCGCGAAGCGGAGTCGTTCTCTCCTCCGACACTACGTCGAACAGTGGCTTCTTCCGGAGTCTCACTGGAC
>JACDCK010000052.1 GCA_013817595.1 Pyrinomonadaceae bacterium
TTCAATAGGAGTTCCGAATGTCTTACCCCAAATTAGCACTTCACCTGGCTATCATTCTGTCTGTTTTGAATTCAGTTCCATTCTCGTTTGGCCAGGATTCCCGATCAGCTCAGGACCCGTCACAGAAGTCTCGCAATGTCAAACCTGAGCTCAAAAAAGCTTACAAAGACTGGTTAGACAAGGATGTTACGTACATCATCACAGACGAAGAGCGAAAGGCTTTTAAGAAGCTGGCGACGGACGACGAACGCGAGCGATTCATCGAGGAGTTTTGGCGCCGTCGCGATCCCGATCCCGACACGGACGAAAACGAGTTTAAAGAGGAATACTACGAGCGCATCGCTTACGCGAATGAACACTTCGCCTCGGGAATTCCGGGATGGAAGAGCGATCGCGGGCGTATCTGGATCATGTATGGAAAGCCTGACGGGCGAGAAACTCATCCGATGGGCGGATCGTACGATCGACCCTCATACGAAGGAGGCGGTTCTACCTCAACCTACCCATTTGAAACCTGGTTCTATAGATATCTTGCCGGCGTCGGATCGGGAATCGAGATCGAGTTTGTTGATCCCACGGGCAGCGGCGAGTATCGCCTCGCCCGCAACCCCAACGAGAAAGACGCCCTGCTGAATATTCCGGGAGCCGGTTTGACCCTGTCAGAGCAACTGGGCTTGTCAGATAAGGGCGATCGGATTTCCGGACTCGGCGGCACGGGAATAAATAATTACCAGAGGGAGCAGGACAGTCCGTTCTCGCGTCTGCAACTTCTCGCAGATTTGAGTCGACCTCCGCAAGTGAAGTTTAATGACCTGGCGACCGCCGTTAACACGGGCGTGGTCGAAGAGAACCCTCTCAACTTCGACATTCGCGTCGATTTCTTTCGGCAGTCAGACGAGCGCGTGATTTCGGCCTTCACGATCCAGACCGAGAATAAAGACCTTGTATTTCAGGATAGCGGCGGACTTCAGCAGGCGCGTATAAATATTTTCGGCAAAATAACCTCTGTCGCCGGAAGACGTGTCGGCATCTTCGAAGATCCGGTAATCACAACCGCCACAACTCAGGAGCTCACGGAAGCGAAAGATCGCAAGTCCGCTTATCAAAAGGCGGTAGCCCTGGCCCCGGGGACCTACAAAGTGGACGTGATTGTGCGTGATGTGGTCTCGGGAGCAACCGGTATCCGCCACGTCGGCTTTACTGTTCCCAGGTATGACCCGGCAAAGCTCTCTACCTCCACGCTAATCCTGGCGGCCAAGTTGCAGAGCCTGGTCGATCAACCAGCCGTGGGACAATTTGTGATAGGTCAGACGAAAGTGATCCCGAACGTTTCGGGAACTTATCATCGCGGCCAACCGGTGGGAGTCTATATGCAGGTTTACAACGCCGGCATCGATCAGACGACTCTGCGTCCCTCAGTGGATGTCGAGTATGCCCTCCTCAAAGACGGCAAGGAGTTAGGCAAACAGGTGGAAGACTGGCGCGGCATGAGCGACTCCGGGCAACGCCTGACTCTGGCTCGGCTGATCGATTCGAGCCCACTGACGCCGGGCGAATACGAACTAGCCATCCGCATCCGAGATCGCGTCAGCGGACAGACTCTGACGCCTTCTTCCAAGTTTACGGTTGTGCCATAAGTCGTGTCCGACAGCTTGGAATCTAGTCAAGGGTTCATTCGATTTTCAGCCCTGGCATTGGCTGTCTCCCCGGGTGACATGGTTGACACGCACCAAATGCAACCGTGTTACGAAACCGGGTGAATGGATTGCTCATCCGTTCACCCCCCTCTTTTCGTTTAGGCTTCGCGACTCAGTGGTACGTTTCTCTTACCGTACTCAGCTTCATGTTACCCTTGACTGAATTCCCCCGGCGGTCCACCACGTCTACTTCAAAACCTGGATAAGACGGGCGAAATCTCCTTGCCTTCCAGTTCTCCACGGTGATGTCGTTCTCAGCGGCTCGGTGATAACTGTATTGCGGCAAGCCCGTCCGGTCGCCACGGACGTCCGCTCCGTGTAGATTAAGAACTCGCACACGGAAGCCCTCGACGCGTCTAATTTTTCTCTCAACATTTGCTACGGTAGACATCACTCAGACAGACTCTTCGCTGCGGATTATAACGGAATCCGGTACCAACCATTAGCGAACTCACTAGATCCAGCGCGAATAAGGGTCTGTGTGAAGCACCAAAAAAGGGCCTACGTAACTTGCAGGTAAGCAAGGCGGACCCCTGTTTCCGCCTCAAGCGTGAAAGCCACTCAGCAACGCCCGGGAGATTGAGGTTAGACCATTTGCGAGCTATGTGAGGAAGCACCTCTGGCGGGTGAGAATGAATTGAGTTATCAGTCTAAACGATTCTTATTTTCGTCGTAGGAGCGGGGACAGGGTCCGCCTTCCTTACCTACAAGTTAACGGAGCTTGAGCCGTCCTGTGAGGATCGCTAAGTTTCCACAGAGCCTCAGTAGTGACCTGATTCAAGCAGCGCACGCCCTACTCTGACGGTCTAAACAGGATCCACGAAATCACACGAAATGACACTAAGTGTTAGAATGCTGCTGAATGAACAAGATCCACTTGACAGGTCTAACTCAGGAGGAGTTGGTTTCGTTTGTCGAAGAACTCGCCGAACCGGCCTATCGTGGGCGGCAGATCTTCGGCGCGCTGCAGCATCGGCGACTGCGCGCTTTCGACGCTTTGACCGACCTGCCAAAAGACCTCCGCGCAAAGTTGCAGGAACAGGCGACTGCATCCAGTCTTATAGTTGAATCTCGTTACATCTCGGAAGATGGCACGCGCCGGTATCTGATGAAGACGCATGACAGCTTGCCGGTCGAGACGGTATTTATTCCCGAGGATCATCGCGACACCATTTGCTTCTCCTCGCAATCAGGATGTCCGCTCCTATGCAGTTTTTGTTTGACGGCTCAGTTAGGTCTGTTGCGCTCCCTTACTGCAGGTGAGATCGTCGAGCAAATAATCATCGCGCTTAACGATGCCTATGGAATGAGTGTAAGAACTCCGCGAGGGACGAATCTCGTAGGCATGGGAGCGGGCGAACCCTTTCTGGCGTTCGATTCACTGATGAAGGCGCTACGGATTGTGTCCGACCCAAAGGGTCTGCACATCGTTCCAAACCGCGTCACGGTTTCTACTGCGGGAGTGGTTCCACGCATCCGCGAGCTGATGACTATACCCGAGCGACCGCATCTGGCAGTCTCGCTGGCTGCTCCGACAGACGAGTTACGCAGTATCTTGATGCCTATTAACAAGAAGTGGCCACTCAGCGAACTGTTGACGGCCTGTAAGGAGTTTGAGCAATCGCTGAAGCGCACCGAGCGTTTCACTTTTGAATATGTAATGCTTGATAGCGTAAACGATTCCGACGAACACGCGAGACAACTCGCAAACCTGATCAATCGCTACCAGGTGCGCGCCAAAGTCAATCTTATTCCGCACAACCCTGCCAATCCTCTTCCGTACCGGCCCTCCTCGCCGGAGCGAGTGGAGAAGTTTAGAGCGATCCTGGACTCAAAGGGAGTTCACACATTCATACGCAAACCGCGCGGGCGAGACATATACGCAGCGTGTGGACAGCTTGCCGCCCGGCAGGGAACAAATTTGATCCAGTTGCAGGGCGCTTAAACTTGTTTCGAGAATCCTTATTCCCTGGCCGGGGCGGCGGCGTTTCCTCGTTTTGCGGTCTCCATGTAAAATCGTCCTGCAGTTAGAAATCTGATTAGGTAACAACAACTGATGAAATCTATCACCTTTCGACGCTTTACCCAATTCCTGCTTATTACAAGTGTGCTCAGTTTTCCGGCCACCTTTGCCGCCACACCATCGCCACAGTCGGCACCCAACATCGGCGTCAGTGGCTCCTTATCTGTTGACAAAGTGCAGCGGGGACGGCCAGCGCAAGCGGTGGTTGTAATGGATATACCCTCGGGGTTTCACGTTCATTCCAATCGTCCGCTGGAGAAATTTCTTATTGCCACGCAATTGCAAGTTGAGTCGCCAAAGGGTGTGAGAGTTGGGCCGGTGGTCTATCCGCGGGCGCTCCTGCGCAATCTGAAGTTCTCGAAGAGCAGAGTGGCGGTTTATGAAGGTCGCACACCGATGCGTTTCAATGTAACTGTTCCTGTTAATTTTGGTTTTGACTCGACGGAAGTGAAGGCACGCCTACGTTATCAGAGCTGCAACGATGAAGTGTGCTTTCCTCCCCAAACTCGCGAAGTCAAAATACCAATAAAGATCCGGGGGAAAGGGGAAAAGGGGTAAAAGGGTAAAAGCGGGAACGGGTAAAGGAAATGGCCTTTCAGTCCTCCCTATCACCCACTTCCCCTTTACCCCTTTACCCTTTACCTTTCCCCTCTTCACCCATTCTTCCGATAACGGCCATCAACCGGCCGACTTTGCCATGCACTTGTTTTTCGCGTCGATAGGAAAAGAACAGGTCAGCACGAGACATCGTGCACAACGGGGCAGTATGAATGCGTTCGGCTGCGACTCCCGCGGCCAGCAACTGATCTCGATTTGCTTTGAGCAGATCGATGCGCGCATGACCTTCCCGTGTGGGCATAAACAGATCGACGGCGCCCGGAAAACGCTCCTTAAAACCGTCAATGACTTCGCTGCCTACTTCATAACAGCAAGCCGCGGCGGCTGGTCCAATCGCAATCCGGCAACTCTCGGGCTGTGCGTTGAATTCTCTGGTCAGACGTTCAAGCGCGTAAAGAACAATTCCGGCATGGGTTCCGCGCCAACCTGCGTGGACCGCGGCGAATGAACTCGTCTCTGGATCACCGATCAGGATCGGCACGCAATCAGCAGTCTTAACTCCAGCTAAGACCTGCTCGGCGTCGCTGACGACAGCATCACAGTAGATCGTATCACCTCGCGCGTCTTCCGCGAGCCTCGCTTTGGCCGCTTCTCGGATAACGCGAACATCGGTGCCATGCATTTGCCAGCAGCCTCCCAGTGTCCACTCGCCGCCGAAAAGCTTGAGAAACCGTCGCCGATTCTCCAGAATGTTCTCGGCCGCATCTTCGTTGAAACCTGCAAGATTCAGTGCTGCCTGCGGCATCGGGCTTACGCCGCCCAAGCGGGTAGAGAAACCGTTTGTGAAACCGACGTCTTCGAGCGGCGCGCAAATAAGAGCACGCACGCCATCGATTTCGCGCCAGTAGAACCCGGCGCGCTTAAGTTCAACATCTGTGATTGTTTCCATCGGCATAGACATTATCGAAGTTCGTCGCATTCGCGAAGTGCTTAGGCGAACCCCACGCTTTGCGGAACGCGTCTTCACTTTCGCCGAACGGGCCTACTGCGATGGCCGAGGCGCCGTGGCCGCGCAACATTATGCGGCTCGCTTTGCAGCAAAAGAAGCTGCCCTTAAAGCGTTGCAAACGGGTTGGAGAGACGGGATTGGCTGGCAGGACTTGGAGATCGCTTCACGCGACGGCGGAGCGCCGTATCTGCTTTTTCACGGACAGGTGCAGGAACTATTTGCCGGCTCAGGAGCTAACTCAGCTCATCTTTCGCTATCTCACACTAGCGAACTCGCAATTGCTGAAGTGATATTGGAAAGAGTTTGAAACGCAGTGTTGAGTGTAAGTCCCAGTGTTGATTGTAAGTCCCGATCGCTACCGAAGCTGTGTGAAAAGTCACCGATCCCCAAAAGGACGGCTCAAGCCCCGCTAACTTGCAGGTAAGGAAGGGTGGCTTGCCCCCGCTCGAGCGCCAATGGCGCGACTGGTTACTTCAGCTTTCAACTTACAGCCCCACCGTTCAGGCCTGAGTGTTTTCAGTTAGAACACTCTTTCCTAGTGTGCCGTCACACCTAATTCTTTACAACGGCGGCCGATCTCGAAGGAGCATCCATGCTACTAACGACGGCCACGGAAGTGTCAACGGTTAAATGGGACACCAGACTAGTGCTATGCCCGTTGAGATAGTACCCAACCAGTCGCGCCGTTGCGCTCGGGGCAAGCCACCCTTCCTTACTTGCAAATTACCGTAGGCCCTTTTTGGTCTTACACGGCCTCCTACCGCTCGCGGTTCCGTGCGGCTACGTTCCGGAGGTAATAGGACGTTTGGCTGGGATCTCCTTACTGCGGCGAAGCTGAAACCACTTATTCGCGACCTTAGTCGCGGCTGCAACCACCGTCTCAATCTCCGGGATACTCTCAACCCCTGCCTCATAGCCGGCCGCGATTAACTCTTGGGCGCGCCTCATTTCATCCCAACGAATGTGGCCAACGCGAGGCTTGATCACCACATCGGCCGCCGCCAATTGGTAAAGCGACGCGGTACGCTGTACCAGCATCATCGACTGCAACACCGCGCTGATCATGGATAGCGATGGGCCTAGAAAAGCAGCCCCTTCAGAGTTGACGTCAACTGCTATGACGACGTCCGCACCCATAGAACGCGCCACGTCAGAAGGGATATTGGCAACCAGACCGCCATCCACGAGTTGTCTCCCGTGTTCGTCGGTCACCGGGACGTACCAGCCGGGGATCGCACAACTGGCGCGGATTGCGAACGGCACATCGCCCTCGCCTTGCAGGATTACTCCCTTGCCCGACTGAAGGTCGGTGGCCACGGCAGCAAAGGGAATAGGAAGCTCTTCAAAACGAGTGACCGGTAGACGCTCCCGCAGATATTTTTCAAGGCGCTCGTTACTCTGGACGCCCATTCGCGACATTGTCATTCGTCCCATGTCGCGCCAGCGCAAACTCCTGCCGATAGATTCAATCTCGGAAACGCCCATCCCCGAAGCCAGCGTGCCGGCCACCAGGGCGCCGGCTGAAGTGCCGGCGATGCAGTCGATGGGAAGATTATGCTCGGCCAGAGCCCGCAGGACTCCAACGTGAGCGAGCCCTCGCGCTGCGCCTCCTGAAAGCGCTAATCCGATGCGGGGCCGCTTTTCCTCGTTTCGGACCATGGTAGAAGGGCGGAAGTCAGGAGTCAGGAGTCAGCATCACAATCTCAGCCCGTTCGCGCGCGCTGTCAAGGAAAGCATCGGTGTCTGACTCGATTTTGGCTTCAGTTAGGGTTCTCTCGATCTCGTTCCGCGCCTCTTCCAGCGTTGGTATGATTTGTCCTGGAGACCGGCTTCTTAAGCGCGGGACATAAACATCTTGATAATAGTCAGCGATCTCTTTTTGGGAGATCAGCACGAAGTTGCGAAAACGGAAGTCGAGGTATTTTTCAATTCTCACGCGCTGCTCGAGAATTTCCTCCAGTTTTTCACTCGTAAGGCCAACACGCAATAGTCGCTGCCGGAATTCGGCCGCAGATGGAAACACTTTCACCAGCTGGTCTCGAGCATTCCTGATCTCATCAGCAATCGGAGCGAGCGTCGGCAACTTTTCAGCCTCCTGGAGAATCAGCCTCTGGTCGATAACCAACCGTAAAGCTCGATTGAGATCCTCTGAACTCGGATTGGCGATCGACGTGTTCGGCTGCAAGGCGAGCTGCCACAGAAGATCAGAATATGTAATCAAATCGGTCCGCACACCGGCGTTCACGGTCGCCACCATCTTGTCGACCACTTCCTGAGCCGGGCAAGGAGAAAGGGGGTAAAAGGGTAAAAGGGTAAAGGGTAAGAGGAGGAAGAACCTCCACACTGCTAGATTGACTTTCAATTTAGTTATGCTCTTTTTCATGGGCCTCTTCCTCGCTGCCGCTTTTGACCCTCTGCCCCTCTTTTTACCCATTTCCCCCTGTTGCCCTCGGTTTATCTAGAACGTTTGCGTGAACCTGAAGTGAAGCTGCGTTCGTTTGGTGCGATAGATGGCCGGGGTCGCGTCAAAGTTTGGCGCTTGTTGAGGGATCAGAAACTCGGGCGGATTCAACAACAGTCCATAGTCAACCGCCAGTGCTCCACCAAGCGGAGTTTGAATTCTGAAACCGAGTCCCACGGTGTTTGTCCAGTGAGCACGCAAGTTTGCGGCGTCGATCGCGGTCAGAAGATCGCCCGGCGGAACAGGGACGTCATCCTTCTTGAATAGATCACCTACCCGACGAAAGACGTTGCCACCATCGTAAAAAGGCACTGCCTGTAACGACCTGGTTAGCGGTATCCGCGCTTCCAGATTAACTATCGCCAAGGCGTTCCCGCCCACCGGGACAGTGAACGGATTGAGGGAAATAATCTCTCCGTTCTGATCGCGGAATTCGCCTACAGGAATGATGACTTGCCTGGGACCGGCTTCCTCAAAACCGAAGCCCCGCAGGGTCGAGGAACCCCCTGAGAAAAATCTTTCGCTGATTGGCAGGGTGCGGTCGATCTCATCTATGGTTCCGGTGCCGTCTCGATCGCGCGGATTGAAAAGATTGGCCAGGCCCAGGGTAGCGTTACCCGCGAACACCGTCCCACGCAAGCGGTTCATCTTGTAGTACCGCCGGTAACTTGCCTGAAATCTATTGAAAGAGACGTTACCACCCAACTGCCTCAACGCCACCGCATAGTCCAAGCTTAAGAAGTCGCCACGGGTGACATCGACCTGGTTATAACGGCAGATCTCGCCGGGTGCTCCGGGCTCGGATCCGTCCGCGGTCCGCACAGTTCCAATAAGCCCGCGTTCACATCTTTCGCGCGTGTCTCGCACAAAGGAAGCTCCGAAACGGGAAAGCCGGATGGCCCTATCCGGCTGCAGAATGGGCCTAATTAATAAACTCTGAAGGTTGAATAGGCGCACGTCTTCATAGCTGTAGCGCGCAAACACAATAGTGTGAGTCTTCTGGTCAAGGACCCGCTGGGTTTCCAGCGCCACGGTAAAGCGATTGATTGTCGGCTCATTAACGCGTCTCCCGAATACATCAATTGGGTTTCCATCCGCGTCCAGGCGTTGCACGATACCAAATGTCCCGCGATCAATTGTGGAACGGAAGAAGCGAGTCAATGTGGAGTCTCGTTGGTATTCAACCGTAAGAGCGAGGGGCGCAAATTGTCTTTCGCCGTAACGCGTAAACCTGGGATCGACATACTCCAAGCGCAGCAATTGTTGCCGTTGGCTGGCACGCAAACGCAAGGCTCCGTGCCGCAGCTTGTTCATCAGGTTTACGTTGCTGAACTCGAGCAGACCCAGTGGGCCGGTATCGGTTGAGAAGCCACCGCCGTAATCCATGACGCGGGGTTTCTTCTCCTCAACATCGATAATCACATCCGACTTTTTGAAACCGGAAGCGGTCTCGCCCGCGGGTTCGGTGTGGATTATGACCTGGCGATAGGCATCCGTGAGATACAGTTCGCGTTCGCTTTCCGAAACGCGGTCAGCTCTGAGCACGTCGCCTTCCACCAAAGTGATCGCCCGGGCGATAGCGTTTCGCTTGGTGCGCTGAGTTTGTGCGCTACCGGTCACGCCATTGACGATGATGCGATTAATAAAAACCTTCTCTCCTTCGTTGTTGATCGAGTAGATCAGACGTATCTGCTCCTGCTCGCCCTTCTGGGGAAGCTCGACGACAGAAAAATTGAGTTGGGCGTCTACGTAACCTTCCCGGGCATAGAGAGCCAGCACTCGCTCGCTGTCGGCTCTTGCCTGTGAGCGGGAAAAAGGAGCGCCGATGACTGTCCGAAGCTCATCGCGAAGTCGCTGCTCGGTGTAGATCTTGTTACCGCGTACCTCCACCCCGGCGATACGCGTCAGCGGTCCTTCGATAACATTAAAAGTGATGATCAGGTTTTCACCATTGATAGAAACGCCCTGCAACACTTCCGCCTCCGCACGGCGGTAACCAAGATCGCGCACGTAGTTTCTGACTATTCGCCTATCCTGCTCGAGCAGTGTGAGACTTGTGTAGCCGCGACCGTAGCCCAGGAACGGAATTAGGCCAAGCGCGCTCGCCTTCTGACTCTTCAAGTCAGCCTCGACATCCTCGAAGGTTAATTTGTTGGTTCCGGTGATCCGAATATCGGTAAGACGAAATCGGCGACCCCTTTCAATCTGGTACCTAATCTCCACCGAGCGGCCGCTCAACAATTCCGGATTCAGATTTTCGCAAGTTTCCACGGCGCCGTTTGATCCCACTGAGGGTGTAGGCGGCGTCACCGTGCAGACGGCGGTAATTTCCGCAAAGAAGTAACCGTCTTCCTGAAGTCTGTTACGCAGTCTGCGGGCACCCTCTTCAATGGCTGACACGTCAATATTGCCTTCGCGCATCACCGGTAAGAGCTCGCGCATTGTCTTTTCACTGAGTGGATAGTCCGGAATGTTTACTTTTACTCTGGGTCCGACAGCGCCCTTCAGGCTGATCGTCATCAGGTTGCGTTCTGCATCCCGCTCAACGCGCGGCTCCTCCAACTGCGGCGCGAGATATCCGTCGGCAATGATCGCTTCCTTAATACGCTTGAGGTCCTCGCCCAGAGCTTCACGAGTGAAGGGAGCATTGGGCGGGAGCCTCAGGAGCGGTCGCACTTTCGCCGCGTCAAAACCACTGATGTCGATACTGAAAGCGCCGACTCGCGATTGTTCGCCAGGGGTGATGCGATAGGTCACGATGGCTCGCGTTCCGCTGGGGCCCACCTCTTCAACCGGTTCTACCGCGGCGTTGAAGTAACCGCGGTCTCGCAGGTAGACCTGAATCTCGTCAGCATTCCGGACGATTATCTGCTTTGAGAGTCGTGTGCCGGGCTGACTCAGGTTTAGCCGGGCGCGCAACTCATCTTCAGATATCGGAGTGCCCAGGACAGGACCCAGTTCGATTCTGACTTCACCAATCTGCACCTGACGTTGAATTACAAATCGAAGTCGAATGGGACCGGTTTTTGTTGCGGTCTCAAAGACTTCCACACGTGCATTCGCCACTCGACCGGACTCGAACAATGCCTGCAGCGAATCGCGAACACGCACGGCTGAGAATTCGGTGTTGGGAGCTATTTTGAGAATTGAGAGGAAGTCTGACTGGGCCGCGGGGTCTGGTGGGGAACCCTCAAACACCACATCAATCGTGGTAATTAACCGGCCCTCATACTCATCCATTCCTCCCGCAAGTGTAGCCGAAGCTGCAAAAACAATCGTAGGCAGCACGAACAACGCTAAGAGACTTCTCAGTGTCCGCGATATGACAAGATGGTGAGCCAGTGCTACGGTATCCTCGGCGGCCGGCACTCTGCCTGCCGTTTTCGTGACTTTCTGATTTCCCGTCCACCTGTGGCTGTGCCCCATTACTCAGAACCGTTTCCTAAACCGAATTTCAAAACTGAAGCTGTCACTGCGAGACGTGAGCTGCCTCGTCGACGCCTGCTGGTACTGCGCAATGAAAGAGAGACGATCGGAAACGCGATACTCAACAGCCAATATCTGGTTCGGGTCAGAAGCGACGTTGGTTGAATACGTAACCGACAAATTCTTGTTGATTCGTTTGCCGACGGTCAGACGCGCCCCTGGCGTGGATCCGGTGCGACCGCCAATCACAGGGTTGATCTCAAAGCGACTGAGTCCGAAAAGCTTGCTGGTCGCCCGTTGGGCCGGAGCATTGATCAAGGCATCGGTGAGCAGACTCGTGGCTGTCCCCAGGCCAGACTGCGACAGAATCGAAGCACTCGTGTCGCCGGTTGAGAGTTGGCCCGTTGTAATCAAGGCCACAACGTCAGCCTGCGGCAGGGCGGGCTCAGAGCTTACCGACGCTTGCGGCTGGGAAAGCGGTCCCGTAAGGTTTACCGTGATGCGATAACCTCGAATCTGCGTTTCTCCTTGAATGCTGACTATCGGATCGGCATTGCGGCGTGGGGGCAGGTCCATCAAGGCGCGAGTGATCTCGTAGCGATCGTTCCGGAAATTCAGCGTACCGCTGGTGGCAGTAATTCTTCCCGAGATTACGGGATCCTTTACGGGACCATTCAACTGCAGTGAGACTGAACCTACCAGGTCGGCGAGATTATTTCTCACGATGAGCGCGTTACGCCCCTCCACACGCAAGTCATTGAAGAGCGCGGCCCGAATGAACTCCAGTTCGCCACCCTCCTCGATCGATTCTTCACGTCGGAAGTTGATTAGATCGGCGAGTTCGATGTCTTGGGTGTATTCCGCGCGACGCAAGCTCACCACCCCGCCCACCAGTTGTTCGCGCGCGGATCCTTTAATCTCAAGATCGGTATCCACCGTGGAGCGGAAGTTTTCGGGGAATGGAACCGTAACATTTTCACCGTGAACCTTGATGAGAAACTCCGCCAAAGTGAAGCCCTCCAGGCGAGCGCCGCCTGAAGCGCTGATACGGCCTCCGCCCATCGTACCCGCGAGCGAGTCGATCTGCGCCTGATTCGAAGTGAATCTAATGACAGATTTGAGATTCGATATGGTCCAGCGCTCGTTACCGAGGAGAAGCGAGACCGAGCCTGAGTTGACGGAAGCCGTGCCGTTTAGACGCGGGCTTTCATAGCTGCCGCTGATACGTACCGCGACATCGGCAATTCCCGAAGTAAACAGATCGGGAGACAAACCGTTTAGCACGCGCAAATTGAGTTGGCCATCTGCCGTAAGCGTCTGTCTGCCACCTTCACCAACGGCCAACACTCCACCCAAAACGATATTCGTCCCGGGACCGGTGAACTGAGTTTTTTCAAAGAACACTTCGGTGGGCGAGAAGCGCACCAGGAGGGGGGAAGTTGCGGTGAGCTGCACGTCTTCAGCCCTAAACGTGAGCTCGGAGAGACTAGCCGTACCTTGCAAGCCGGCGATCGAAAAGTAACCATCCTCGTCTACCAGGGGCCCGGTCGCTTTAAGCGAGCCTGTTGCCCGGCCGCTAATCTTCACAGTACTTTGCGGCAGGATAATTGAGAACAAGTTGGTCAGCTCGGCATTGGTAAATGTGGTTTCGAGCGTGGCCGGCAGCTTCTCATCAGCAAGACTAACCC